>JANPMZ010000449.1:0-12040 GCA_031427195.1 Nitrospirota bacterium | reverse complement strand
ATCTACGGCTATGTGTTCTATACCCTGGCCATGGGCATGCTGATCGGATCGCTCATCGGCATCCAGGTCGGCGCGCTTACGACCAAGGTGGTGAAGGGCATTCAGATCCGCGGGTTCTACGCCTTGTCCATTCTCGCGGGCTTTGTCAACAGGGCTTCCACACTCCCCAAGAAGATGGTGGAGCTCGAGTACATCAGCCTGTCCAGTGCCACGGTCAACGGCATCGAATTCGTGGGCAACATTGTTTTCTGGATCGTGGTCGCCGCCTTCGGCATCTGGATCTTCAGTAAGTTCTTTGCGAACATAAAAACACTCAGACAGGAGGCATAGCCATGATCGTAAAAAATAAATCCACTTTTTTCACCGGAGTATTCCTTGCGGTAACGTTTGCCGCCGTGCTCGCGCTTATCTTCGCGCCGGTCTTTGGAAAAGACAAGGACGGAAAAGACATAAACGGGCTCGTCTACGCCGACGATATGTTCAACAAGCTTTCGAAGGGGTCGTCCTACTTTATCCCAAAAGTTACGAAGAGCAATGAACGGTTTGCGAATACGGCCATCGCCGTGAGCGTGAAGTTTGAGAAACCGGAGCTGATCGACGGCGCGGTTAAGCTTCTTGTTGCAGCGGGAGTTGAGGCGAAAAATGCGGACCCCGAGCTCCAGATCAACGGCAACCTCGGCGCGCTTATGGCGAAGATCCTCCAGGACGCCGACGATATGTATAAAAACAATGGCGCAGCGGTTGCAACGCGCTATGGGATAGACGAAAAAGAGGCAATGGCATCGTGGCATATCATGCTTAAGGGCCTGGACAAAGCGCTCAAGAAGCAGGGCAAGATCGAGGAAGCGAAGATCGTTTCGGATGTCATGAAAAAAGCGGTCGAGCCGGCCTATAATTACTACAAGGTCGAGGCGCAGAACGTCGTGGACAAGGCCGGTATTATGACCGGGTTGCTTGTGTTCTACGTGGTCTACACCATGTGGTGGGGCTTTGCCATCTTCTACATGTTCGACGGCGTCGGGCTCACCATGAAAAAAGTCAAAGTCAAAAAAGAGGTATAGGAGGGGACATGAAAGTACTGGTACCGGTCGACGGATCCAAACACTCATCAGAAGGCATCAAGGTGGCCTCGCATTATGCAAAGACCAAAGATGCGCAACTGTACCTGATAACGGTCATCCCGTCGGTGGCGGACATCGACCTCGAACTTTCCGCGTCCGACCGCGACCGGCTGCTCGAAAGCATGAAGAGCCGGGGCGAGGAACTGCTGGCAAAGGCGAAGGAGCAGATGAAGGCCCTGGGCGTGAGCAAGGTGAATACGGTCCTGGCGACCGCGCCCTCGCCGGCCATGGAGATCGTATCCTATGCTGAAAAGGAAAAGATCGACCTCATCGTGATCGGCAGCAAGGGGCGGAGCGCGAACCAGCGCTTCCATCTCGGGAGCGTGGCGGAGAAGGTGGTGCGCCACAGTCCATCGTGCGTGTATGTGGTCCGGGAGCCCTCCTGGATTTAAACCATGCCAACATTGAAGTATTTGCTCAAGGCGGACACGAAGGTGTCCGCCGTTTTTATCTTTACAAAGCACGCATTATCATTATAATAATATCGGAAGCTGCCGACCGACCTCGGAGCGCCTCAACACCATTGATAGCGAGATGAAATGAATCCTTATTATCAGGCGGGCAATTGAAAATAATCATTCGGATATCACTTGCCACGGAACGGCTGGTTCGCCACTTCATCGCAAAGTATTGCCCTTTTTCCATCAAAACCTTTCAGCTCTTTATCGGCGTCGTCACGATCGCGATATCAGTAACCGTCCTCCTGCTCGGCTGGCAGTCTTCTCAAAAGATCAGGGACGTCGTAACGGAAGACTTCAATCAGCAGCAGCTTGTTCTCGCTCAATATGCCGCCAAGCAGATCGAAAATTCGCTCGACATTCTCAGGCGGGACATCTTTCTTCTCAGCAATACCCTCTCTGCGCAGCACCCGTTGGAAGCGGACATAAAAAGGATACTGATCACCACCTTTCCGGGAATCCTTGACCAGGGGGGCCTTGCCATCCGGTATGTGGATGCCCAGAATCATTTGACCCATGTTGTTGACAGCAGGGGCTATCGCACGGCGCCCCAATCGTATGAGGACCGGGAGCGTCTAACCTGGGCCGGGCAAAAGAAGCATGTCGGCGCCGTTTTTGTCAGCGATGTTATCCATATCCTCTATGAGAACGAGAGGGAGCGGCTCATCGTGTATCTCGCCAGACCGGTGTGGCGCACTGGTTCGCAACGAACGACCACCGACGGGCTCACCGGCGTTCTCGTCTTTGTGCTCGATGCGGGCGGGATCGCTGAAAAGACCACAAAATCGATCCGCTCGGGCAAGACAGGATATGCATGGGTGCTGGACAATAAAGGCATCTTTCTCTATCATCCTGAACGCGAATTTATCGGAAAAAACGCATTTGAGGCCAGAAAAAAGTATCGGCCCGCCATATCCTTTGACAAGATCAATGAGATTCAGCGAGAGCTGATGCTCAAGGGGAAGGAAGGTACGAGTTCTTTTATATCAGGATGGCACCGGGGAGAGGAAGGAAGGATAAAGAAACTTATCGCTTACACTCCTGTACATTTCGACCCCGAGGAAGGCCGGATCTGGTCTGTGGCCGTTGTGGCGCCGGTGAGCGAGGTGGAGGGCGCTATTCACGGCATCCAGGTCAGACAGTTCCTGCTGGAGGGCGTCGTCATCATTGCAATCATTTCCGGCGGTCTGCTCATCATCAGCCTCATATTCCGGTGGTCGGAGTCGTTAAGCGCGCAGGTCGAAAAAAGAACCCGGGAATTGAAGATCTCGGAAAATCAGTATCGCTCCCTGATAGAAAACGCAAATGATATCATATTCACGACGGACCGGGACGGGACCATTTTGTCCATTAACCAGGCGGGCCTCGGATTTTTCCAGAAGAGCGCCGTTGACCTCATCGGCCAGAGCCTGGGGGACATCTGCCTGAATGAGAACAGCGCCTTTCTTCAGTTCAAGGCCATTCAGGAGGCCGCCGATTCAAAGGAAAGCCGCCAGCTGACGTATCCGGCGACCATCGATGGCAATGAATACTGGATCAGCACGAACTTCAGCGGGCTTCTGGACGAAAACGGAAAGGTCTACGCGGTCCTCGGGATCGCGAGAGATATCACCGAGAAAAAGAAGATGGAAGAGCAAATGTTCTATACGGAGAAACTGGCATCGGTCGGAACGCTGGCCGCGGGCGTTGCGCATGAGATAAACAATCCTTTGGCGATTATTCTCGGTTTTGCGGACCTGCTGGCGGAAAAAATGCCGCCTTCCTCTGAAGCGTATGATATGATAAAGACCATAGAAAAACACGGGACAAACGCCAAGCGGGTTGTGGAGAACCTTTTGAGCTTTACGCGTCTTGCGGAGCACAAGGAAGAGGACGTGGATATTAACAAAAATATCGAGGCCGTGCTTGCGGTGCTCGGAAATACGCTATCGCTCCATAAGATCACGTTAAGCAGGTCGTTGTCAAAAGCGCTTGCTCTGGTAAAAGGCGACGCGGGAGAGCTTCAGCAGGTGTTGTTCAATATCATTAATAATGCTATCCATGCCGTGAAAGGCGACGGCATTATCACTATTTCCACGAGACCGGTGGAGGAAGGGCGAAAGGTCGAAATACAGATTTCGGACACGGGTTGCGGCATCAAAAAAGAACACAGGACCAGGATGTTCGACCCGCTCTTTACCACGAAAAAGGTGGGCGAGGGCACGGGGTTGGGTCTTTTCGTTTCTTATGGTATCATAGCAAAGCACGGCGGGACCATTACCTTTGAAACAAGGACGGAGGAAGAGTCTTCCGAGCCGGGAACGACTTTTAGTATCACGCTGCCAGCCGTGCACGTGCACGCTGCCACTCATAGTTAAAGGAGAAATAAATGCCGGAAAAACTTCTGATTGTCGATGATGAACCTGATATGCTGAAGCTCCTGAGCATGATCATCAGGGAAAAGACACCGTATGAAGCGGTTACCACGAATAATCCGCAGGAGGCGCTTGAACTCGCCAAAAAAGGCGGTTTTGATCTGGTGATTACGGACCTCAAGATGCCGGGGCTCGACGGGGTGGATCTCCTTGAAGCGGTAAAGAAGGTCGACGAAGACATCCCGGTCATCATCATCACCGCGTACGGCACGGTGGAATCCGCGATGGAGACCATGCAAAAGGGCGGATTCGACTTCATCACCAAGCCGTTCAAGAAGGAGCAGATACTCTATACCATCGACAAAGCGCTGAAATGGGTGAGACTGCAGCGGGAGAACAAGATGCTGAAGGAGCAGTTAAAGAAAGGCTGAAGCGTGAGAGATAATGGATCTCCTCATTCGGCATACAAGGCACAACGATACATTAAGAAAGCATTTACTACGACGGTCATTAGTAAAGCCTCATAGCTTAAAAGGCCCGTCATTCCGGGCTTGACCCGGAATTCAGTGCTTTCGCATTGTTTCTGGATTCCCGCTTTCGCGGGAATGACGAAGTATGTGATTTTACTACCGTATGCTTTAGTAACACGGATAAAATCGGATAGGAGCCGGATCAGGGCGGATTATTTTTGATAAGAGGTTCTCCCAATAGGTGAATGCTTTGCCTTATAATTTATCCGCTTTAATCAGATGGTTCATCCGCTTCTGACCTGTCCAAATGCCGTTTTTAGGATGCAACGCCTGGTATCGGCAGCCTGATGAGAAACGTCGTCCCTTTGCCGACTTCGCTGTCGACGGCGATACAGCCGTCATGTTCCTCGATTATTTCGTGTACGATAAAGAGCCCGAGGCCGGACCCTTTCCCCAGGTCCTTGGTGGTAAAGAACGGGTCAAAGATCTTTGGAAGAACATCAGGCCTTACCCCCGAGCCGCTGTCCCGTATTTCGATGTCAACGGTATCGTCTTCCACGGTGCATTTTCCCCGGTACTTAAGATAGTTGTGGATCCCGGTCTCGTCCTCTCCCGCCTTCTCCAGAGCGAGGCGTTTTTGGGCCTTGATGGAAATATGGCCTTCACCCTGGATCGCATCGAGCGCGTTTTTTATCAAGTTCAAAAAAGCCTGCTGTATTCGTTGTTTGTCGGCAACAATACTGAGGTCATCCGCTATGTCGAGGCTGATGAACGTTCTCGTCGGCACCTGTCCTTTGACAAACAAGATGGTTTCCTCAAAGAGCCGTTTCAAGGGCAGCAACTCTTTTTTAAATGCCTTAATCCTTGCGAACTCCAAGAGGGGGCGGACGATGTTGTTCGCCCGCTCCAAATGCGCAGATATCATCGACAACAGCTCTTCCTTCGGTTCCCGCGCGCTCTCTTCGAGCTTGTCCTTGAGCAGCTGGCAGGACAGCGACGCGTTCGCCAGGGGATTGTTCAGTTCATGGGCGACGCCGGAGAGGAGTGTGCCGAGGGAGGCGAGCTTCTCCGACTGGATAAGATGTCTCTGTCTGAGTTCCAGTTCGCGCAGCATTTTATTGATCGCGGCGGTAAGGGACAGGACCTCCCGCTCTTTCGAATCTATGGGTATGATCTCGAACCGTCCCTCGGCGATGATCTTCATGCTCTTTTCCATATGCTTCAGGGGTTTCACGATCATCTGCACCAGCACGCGGCCGCTGACGATCACAAACGACACGAGCAGCACAATGGAAAAAAACAGGACCCGCTGGGAGTTGTTCAAGAGGGCCTGAATGCTTGCCCGCTCGGTTTTTGACAAGACCTCGGCAACGGTGACGATGTCCTTTCCGGTGTTTCGGATGCTCATTTCCAGCCTGATTTTTTCCGCGTCCGACGCCCCCCCCTCGTCCAGCCGGTTAAGGTATTCATACCGGTCCATCCGGGTCTTGTATGTTGCAAGGCCTGACCTCAGCATGGATATCTGCTCATCAGAGGCAATGGCGGTAAAGGCGCCCCTGTTCGTTCCGAGCAGTTCCTGGGCCTTATTGACGTAGCGGATGTTCTCATCGTACGCGGACTTCTGCCGGTAGAGGTAATAGTTCTTCTCGAACCGCCTGATCTCGAGCGTGGTGTCAAAAAATTCCGATACCGCCTCGCCGAACATGATTTTTGATCCAATGAACCGAAGCTCATACATGGCGAACACGGAAAGCGCGATAATGATTGCGACAATTGCGTAGTAGCCGAGCGTGATCTTCTGTCGTATGCTTGGCTTGTGGTTCAGCAGGGGTTTTGGGAGCATCATTTTCACCGTATCGTCCGCCATATCCATAGGCCGATGACGATCTCTTGTCGGGTCTCTTTGTCCGGGCCGTCCGCTCCAGCCCCGCAGCGATGGTTTCGTTCAGCGGTCAGCAGTGCTTTATGTGCTGCTGAATGAACTCCTCAATATACCAATCGGTAATGGCGTCATTATACATGACCATGTCCAGCTGTTTGGTGTAGGCAGTGAGCTTTCCCATCACTTCGAGCGTGCTCTCCATCGTCGGCAGTTTATATTTGGTCAGCATTGCGTCTATGACGTCCTCTTTAACGGTCACCCGGAAGCCCAGCTTTTTAAGGATTTCCTTGATCAGCCTGACCCTCCGCAATCTCCTGTCGGACGCCGCGCCCCCGCCTTTAAAAAAGAACTTTATGTAATTATCGTTCATGTTCTCACCCGCGTACGCTTCAACCATGGAGAAGTGATACCCGAGCCGTATGCTGAAATTCATGTAATTCCGGGAAACGATCGCGTAGCTCTTTCCTCCCGTTTTATGGAGCTCTTCTTCAGTCATGGACGCCGTATGCGCGATCATGCCGAGAAAGCCCTTGACGTCCGTCGGCCTCGCCTCAGGCCACCGCATGCTTTTCATTCCTTTCAGAAAAGCGGAAAACGGCACCGACGTGATGTCCGCCGATGAAACCTTTCTCGCGCTCCCGGAAATGCCGCCGTCTATGTCCAGAAGAAGGGCGTCAACGGGAATTCCCGCCCGCAGGGCGCTCATTTGCTCTCCGAGCCTCTTGCTCTCGCCCGCTTCCGCAAAGGCCACCGCAGACATCATGTCTTCAAAACTGTCGATGGCCTGGCCTTTGCCCGTCATGAAAATCTCCGCCATCGCCGTCTCATGGGCAAATCTCGTTATGTCGTGAAGGGTCCCGCACTGTTCCGGCGCGAAGTTATCTTTGTCGGGGTCCACCAGGTTTAACGGCACAATCAATTTCAGGATTTTATCGAACATCCTGAACAGGGGTGTTTCTTTAAAGGGATCTTTCTTTTTGACAGCGTACTTCAGGAGCTCCTCCACTCTTCCCTCGTACACGGTGCAGTTGACCGCGTCTACGGTTATCTCCTGGCCCTGTTTGATAACGCGGGTTGCGATCCCGGCATCAAGGATCGTCGGTACCCCATATTCCCTCGAAAGCGACGCCATGTGTCCGGTAGCGCCCCCGACATCAGTAATAATCGCCGAAGCCTTGTTCATCACGGTCACGAATTTGGTGGAGGACTGCCTTGCCACAAGCACAGCGCCCTCAGGGAAGCCCTTCAGGTCTTCCTCGTCCATGACAACAGAGGCCTTTCCAAACCCGATGCCTTTACAGGCAATTACGCCTTTATCAATCAGTATTGTCCGGCCCTCTATGCGTCTGGGCACGGCGCGAGCCTGTTCCTCGAAATTCAACAGCCTAAGCGGCCTGCTTTGCAATATGAATATCCTGTCGGCCTGGTCAATAGCCCATTCAATATCCTGGGGTTTGGTGTAATGGTTTTCAAGGTCCAGGGCATGACAAGAGAGCGCCTGCATCTGCGCGTCCGTCAAGCACTGCATTCCCCTGAATTCACCCGGCACGGCAGCCTCGCATATGTCGCCATCGGGGGACGAGACGACCATCATCTGCTGAACACCGGTCTTTTTCTCCATAACAGCGCCCGATACCCTTGAGACGATGCAGGAGTGAAGGCCCTCTTTTCCATCAACAACGGCCATGCCAAGCCCCCACGCCGCATTGATCATGACGGTATCGTTTCCGGGATTGTTCGGGTCTTTCGAGTACATGACCCCGCCCACCTTCGCATCCACCATGCCCAGTACCCCGACAGCCATGACCATGTCTTCCTCGAAAAACCCCCTCGTCTTATAGTAAAAAATAGCCCGCGGGGTGAAGAGGCTCGCAACAACCTCCTTGTACTTCCGCATGATCTGGTCTTCGGGCACGTTGAGAAAGGTGGAATACTGGCCGGCAAAACTGGACTCTCCGTCTTCGCAGATCGCGCTGCTTCTCACCGATACAGCCAGCTTCGCGCCCCGCGACTTTGTCTTCAGGGTGTCAACCTCGCGTGTGATGGCCTCGTAAACATCCTGCGGGAGCTCAGCGTTGATAATCATGTCTTTGAGCTCATTGCTGACGGCATTCATTATTTCAAGATTATTTATGTCCGTTATCTTCAGGCATTCGCTGATTTTTTCGCTCAACCTGTTGTGCTCCATGAATCTCTTGAATGCGTAAGCGGTGATCGAAAAACCATCGGGAGTGAGGAGGGCCAGGCGATTTCTGATTTCGCCGAGATTGGCGATCTTGCCGCCGGCGATGTTGGTCATGTCTCTGGTGAGAAGTTCAAGGGGAACGGCGGGATCGCTCTTCGTGATCTCCACCCGGTGCGTGAGGGCGTCTTCTATCTTTCTCCGGAGGTCTTCGTGGATCGTGAACAGCTGCTGATACTGGTCGCTGGAGATGATGTTAAGGTATTCAATGATTTTGAAGACTCCGGCGACAATAAGCCGTGCGTTTGTCTGAATGTACTGTCTGTCGAACAGGTATTCGCCGGACAGCTTTTCTTCCATGTCCGCCATCAGGGTGAGGACGCGGTTATTCTCGGCAAGAAGGCTTTGGAACGAGAGATACCTGTTGCGCAGGATATCCCGCAGGTCCGCGTTCTGTCGCTTCTCTTTCGGCTTTTTTTTGAATAGGTTAAAAAAATCCATACTGTTTTAAAAGGGCGATAAACGGCTAAAAAAAGATAATACAAACAACAGCAGGAAAAGGCAAGACTAAAAAGGACAAATAACTACCGGCAGGATTATAAGTTCAAGGATTTCGCAGCACATGCGACAACAGCATGAATGCCCAAGGCCTATGGAGACAGGGGATGCCTGCAGCCTCCTCATAACGACATCACATTGAAATTCAGATGAATTCTAACTGTCCAGAATATTCTGATGACATATTTTCTATATAAAAAACTTATTATTTAATTATTAATAACAATAGTAATAATATAAAAAAATATTGACAATGATGTTTTCTCACTATATTATAAGATTACAACTTAATACATTATGTTCTTATTCATTATAACCTTATGATTATTACAGATAAAGATAAAATCGTTGACAGAGACAAGCCTCAAAAGCTCTATGTTCAACTATATGAAATTTTAAGGAAAAAAATTGAGAATAACGATTGGCCTGTTGGATCTCAAATCCCCGTTGAAGAGGAGCTTTGCAGAACCTATGAAGTGAGTATGGCGACAGTCAGACTTGCTGTGCTTGAGCTTGCAAGGCAAGGCTATCTCACGCGGAAGCAGGGAAAGGGCACTTTTGTATGCAAAAGAATCATTCCCGAAGGCCTCACCATGTCCGCCAGTTTCAAAGAGCTCATGCTTGAGAAGGGAATAGCCTTTTCCACTCAGGTGCTCGCCCAGACCGTAATGATGCCTACCGACGATCTTGATCTAAAACTCGATATCACCGAAGACAAGCATATCATTTACATAAAACGATTGCGGATGGTGGATAACGAACCGGTACTGCTTCAGGAAACGTATATCCCCCACCATATATGCCCCCCCCTCCTGCAGGAGGACGTAACCGATAATTCCCTGTTCGAACTCTTCGAAAAAAAGCATGGGATAACGATCACCATGGTCAAGGACTTTATCGAAGTGGCGCATTCCAAACCTGACGAAAGCAAACTGCTCGGCCTTCCCGATGATTCCCCGGTGCTCCTTGTGGAACAGCTCTTCTTTTCGGGAGATACCCAGATCATGTATACGCGCTCGGTCAAGCGGCCTGACAGGTTCAGAATTTCCATAGAATTCAGGAAAAAGTAGCATGGTCGATGTAGTGGGGCATTTTTTTCAACAAGCTGGTTAATCCATCAAAAAGAAGGAGGCATCATGTTAAAAGGCAAACTGGTAAAAGATGTTATGTTTGATGTTTTTGATTATCCCCACATACCTTACTGGTTCTCGATAAGGCAGGCGATCGGGATCATCAAAAAGTCGCTGCTGAGCGGCGACAAGTGTCATAACCCGATGGCGGTGCTCGTGTTTGACGAGAAATATAATCTGCTGGGCACGGTGACGCTCAAGGACATTTTGAAAGGCCTGGAGCCGAAGTTCCTGAAACCCAGCAAAAAGGCACAGGTCCACGAGGAAGATGAGTCCGGACTATCGGTGCTCTGGGACACGCTGTTCAAGGAGTCCCGGGAAGCGGCTGAACGCCCGGTGAGCGAGGTGATGGTCCCGACGAAACTTTTTGTCAAGCCGGAAGACCCTCTTACCAAGGCGGCGTACCTCATGATTCACAACGAAATGGCGCTCCTGCCGGTCCTGGAAGACAATAAAAAATTCGTCGGCCTGGTGAGGATGATAGAAGTATTCAATGAACTTTCCGATGCGGTCATGACGGCATAAAGGGGGACATCATGTCAGAAAAAGATAGTTTAACCACACAGGGTTTACCGGAGCCGCCGCGGGAAATAGGCGTTGCGGCCCTGAAAATTCCGTTTGACGGGAAGCGCGTATTCTTTATTTTGTTGGGATTAGGTCTTTTTCTCTGGATATATTATATGCCTGCGTGGAGCCCTGCTATCGATCCTACCGGCAAGGAATTTGCGTTATCGAGGGAAGGAAAAGGGGCGATAGCGCTCTTTCTGCTTGCGGGTATCTGGTGGGTATTTGAGGTCATTCCCATCGGCGTCACCGCTCTCGCAATCGGCGTGTTTCAGGCTTTGTTCAGCATACGCTCCGCAAAGGATGCGTTCAAGGATTTCATGGACCCATCGGTAATGTTCATCTTCGGCTCTGTAATTGTGGGGGCGGCATTTACAAAATCAGGTCTTACCAAGCGTATTGCATACAAAATGCTTGGAATAGTCGGCGAAAAGACGAGCATGATACTTTTGGGCTGCCTTGTTCTGACCGCGGGGCTTGCCCATTTTATGGCGCATACAGCAGCGGCGGCAACAGTATTCCCGATATTGCTTGCAATTTATGCCCTTTACGGCGAGGGTGATAAACAGACGAACTTTGGAAAGTCTCTTTTTATAGGAATGGCGTATGCCGCGGGAGCCGGGAGCATTATTACCTTCCTCGGTTCAGCAAGAGGCCCCGCGGCGGCAGGCATGTTCAAGGAATTTACCGGCAGGGATATCGGTTTTTTTGAGCTGTCCCAGTATATGTTCTTGGTAGGCTGGATCATGGTTTTCCTGATCTGGGGCTATCTGATGATATTCCTCAAGCCGGAAAAAAAGATCATCCCCGGCCTGAAGGAAAAGGTCAAACGCCTCTCAAAGGAATTAGGTCCTTTGAATTTTAATGAAAAGTTTGTTATCGGAGCCGTTCTCCTGGTTGTCGTTGTAATGGGAATGCAGTCAGTGGTCCCGGCGCTTAAATCGCTCGACCGGGCAGCCATAATGCTCGTGTCAACGCTCATATTTTTTGTATTCAAAGTGCTTACGGTAAAAGAGCTTGAAGAGATACCCTGGAACATCATACTGCTCTTCAGCGGGGCCATGAGTATCGGATTCTGTCTCTGGCAAACAGGCGCCGCCCAGTGGATGGCTGTTAACTGGCTTGTCTTGTTCCAGAAGGCGCACTGGCTGGTGTTTGTCCTGAGCATAGCAACGTTTGTTCTGCTTATGACTAACTTTATTATGAATGTCGCGGCAATAGCGATAGCCCTGCCGGTTTCGCTTGTTGTCGCTCAATATTTAGGGGTTGCACCCGATGTTATTTTTTATTCAGCGCTGGTGACCGCGGGTATGCCTTTTGT
>JANPMZ010000448.1:0-2923 GCA_031427195.1 Nitrospirota bacterium | reverse complement strand
TCCGCGATGGAGACAAGTCATGCGGTCAAACCCGCGAATATCAGAGTGATCAATCGTCGCCGAATAGGTCCCGTCTCTGGTCGTGCCCTGGAGCAATAACTGATGTCATCCCTTTTGCACGGAGGGGCGGGGAAACTGTTTTCTCCTTGACAACTGTGCTCCCAAAGTGATAATGTCCTATTCTACCAAAGTAGAAATGTCCTATTCAATGTTACACTACCCTGACGTAATTGGAGGGTACTGTGACGGAAAAGGACATGATCACTATGAGCAGGAGAGAAACAAAAAGGCTGCACATTATCCACCAGGCATTGGATAAAAGGATCACCCAGAAAAAGGCTGCGGAGCTTACAGATGTAAGCGACAGGCAGCTTCGACGGATGATTAAGCGAGTGCGGAAAGAAGGAGACGACGGCATCAGCCACCGTTCCCGCGGCAAGGTTTCGAATCGTCGTGTCCCCAAGAAAGTCAAAGATAAAGTGCTCAAGTTGTATCGGGAGAAGTATCATGATTTCGGCCCGACCTTTGCCTGCGAAAAGCTTTTGGAGGTTCATGAAATCAAGCTAAGCGACGAAACGCTTCGCCTATGGCTTAATCAGGGAAACATCTCCTATGCGAAGCGCAAGGGTAGAAAGCACCGGCAATGGCGCGAGAGAAAGCATCATGTGGGTGAAATGGTCCAGATTGATGGTTCCCATCATGACTGGTTCGAAGGCCGGGGCAGTAAGTGTGTATTCATGGGATATGTCGACGATGCCACAGGAACGATGTACGGCCGTTTTTATGGCTACGAAGGCACCATGCCAGCCATGGACCGCTTCAAGCGGTATATCAAGCGCTACGGCATTCCTCAGAGCATATATTTGGACAAGCACTCAACGTATAAATCCACGGCCAAGCAAACCGTCGAGGATGAGCTGGAAGATAAAAAGCCCATGAGCCAGTTCGAGAGAAGTCTTTTCGAACTCGGAGTTAGGGTCATCCATGCCAACTCGCCCCAAGCCAAAGGCAGGATAGAGAGACTGTTTCGAACGCTCCAGGATCGCATGGTTAAAGAGATGAGGCTTGCCGGGGTCAACAGCATCGAACAAGCAAACGAATTCCTGATAAAATACCTTCCAACGTACAACACACAATTCAAGGTAAAGCCGGTTTCGGAAGTCGATTTACACCAACCGACGCTGTCTATGAGAGAGCTCGACAAGATTCTCTGTATCCGGAATGAACGGACGGTGCGGAACGATTTCACCATTGCTAACAACGGCAAACTCTACCAGATCAAAGACGTCGTAAAAGCCCAAAAGGTCTTTGTGGAAGAACGAATCGATGGCTCATTGCACATAACCAACAAGGGCCTTGACTTAAGATACCGGGTGATCACGACACGACCGGCCAAAGAAAACCCAAAAACACCGATAGTTATACAGGAAAGAAAAGGACGGACACCACTACCAGATCACCCCTGGAAGAGATCTTTCAAACCAAACCAAAGAACAAGGAAACAACTTCCCGTTGCTTCCTAAAAGCGGACATTTCTATCTTGGTAAGAATAGGACATTTCTAATTTGGGTTGACATCACTAAAGTTACTACTTGACAATTATGCGTCAATGACATATAATTAATTATGATCTTCGTTGAGACAACGGTTTTTACTCGTAGACTGAGTAAGATTTTAACTGACGGTGAATATCGTGAGTTACAAGAGGACTTAATAAAAGATCCAGAATTAGGATCAGTTATTAAAGGTTCTGGCGGGATTCGCAAAGTACGATGGTCTTCAAAAGGTCATGGTAAGCGCGGAGGGTGTAGGGTTATTTATTTTTGGTTCAAGGTTCAGGAACAAATTCACTTACTGTTGATCTACGGAAAAAACGAGCAAGCTGATTTAACGACGGATCAACTTAAAGTTGTGAATAAACTAATTGAAGAAGAGCACGAAGGAGGACTCCGATGAGAAAAGCATTATTTGACGATTTAATTGCCAGTATAAAAGAATCGGGCGCTATTATGCGCGGCGAGATGAAACCATCGAGAGTTTTTAAGATCGACGAACCGGATGTGAAAAAAATACGTCTTCAATACGGCTTGTCGCAAGATAAGTTTGCGGCTGTAGTTGGAATCAGCCCTGGAACGCTTAGAGGATGGGAACAAAAGCGGAGAAAGCCGGATGGACCAGCGCGCCTTCTCATGTCTATTGTAGCGAGCCATCCCGAGGTGTTGCTGGATCGTTTTAATGTAGATGAAAAGAAAAAGCGGCACATCATGAAACTTGCGGCAGCACGATAAGGTAATCCTGTGAGAGGCTGAGAATGAATAATCGAGATAAATATAAACCTGTAAAGCACACCAAAGAGGATGATGCAAAGCTTTTTTCCGATCCGAAATTCAAGGCTGCCTATGATGAACTTGAGGCCGAATATGCCGCGCTTGACGCGCAGTTAGCGGCGCGGACAAGGCCGGCCTGCAAAAACATAATGCCGAGGATCTCATAAAAATAACTCTAGACTCAATCGAACAAACCCTGAAAGAAGGGGAGACCGTGAAACTCTCTGGTTTCGGAAACTTCGTAGTCCGGTTACAAGAATTCGAGGAAAGGCCCGCAATTCGAAGACAGGCCAAGAGATCAAAATCACGCCCAGGAAGGTAGTCAGTTTCAGGCCGAGCATGATATTTAAGGAGCAGGTGGTTGAGGCAGGAGATGGATCGGGGAAATAAGATTAATTTCAGGGGGCGACTTTGGGGCAAAAATAGTGAAATAAAGAGCAAATTATGCCAAGAAATGCCACCGCTGGCGCGGCGGTCAATGGGGTTTTCGAGAGGGTTGGCGCGGAGGTTTGCGTGTACAGATGGCAGGCCACCAGGCGACCCGGCTCGATTTCGGTCAACACCGGGGCGCTCACGCGGCAATGCGCCATGGCCTG
>JANPMZ010000447.1:0-1955 GCA_031427195.1 Nitrospirota bacterium | reverse complement strand
AAGTCCGTTGTCTTCGATATTGCGGATCAGAAGCTCGTATGCACCAGCTTCAACCTCGTCGGCAACGAAGCTGGCCTTGGGGAATCTTCTGGCGAGCAGCAGGGAGATGACGCCAGTCCCTGCTCCGGGTTCAAGGACCCGGTCGCGCGGTTTGATGCGGCAGAAGTCCGCGAGCAGGAGGCTGTCCAGGGTGAAGCGGACGCCTTTTTTCTGCTGGGTAATGGAGACAATGCCGGCGCTGCGAAGCGAGATGCTGTCGCGGGTCACTGCGGTCATTTTACTTTTTCCACGAACTCGGCAGGCATGCGCTTCGGTTTGGCGTTCGCGTCCACGAACACGGCCTTTGCCATGCATTGCACGAACACGCGTCCTGTTTCTTTATGTTTCATGATGTGTTCGAAGACCATGGTCGCCCGTGTCGCATCGCGCACCCAGGTTTCGATTGCGATCGTATCTCCGTACCGCGCAGGTGACTTGTAGTCGATCTCGGCGCGAAGCACCATGAAGATCGTGCCCTCGTCCATCAGGTTCTTGACCGCGAAACCCTTGCTCGCAAGGTATTCGGTCCGGGCACGCTCCATGTACTTGAGGTAGTTGGCGTAGTAAACGACCCCCCCGCAGTCCGTGTCTTCGTAGTAGATCTTTACTTCCATGATGTGGTTCATGTGCAAGCCTCCAATATGGCAGACAGTGTAAAATATTTTTGAAGGTTTGTCGAGAGAAACTGTGTGGGGCTGCATATCTCATCTTTCACCCATCTCTTTTCTGGACTTTTACGGCCGCTTGTAGTAAGGTTTTCAAACAGTTGTGACGATGTTCAGGAGGAGCATGGTTGATTTAGCATCAATCCAGAAAAAGATCATCTCATCCCGAAACGAGCTTGATTGGGCGCAATTCCACGATCCCAAGAACCTCGCCGAAGCCCTTCCATAAAATAGGAGTCCTTAATCTATGCTCTGGGTAGCCCCTTCCGAAAAAGACACTGCAACCACAACGCTAGAGAAGCGCCTCTGGGATACCGCCGACCAGTTCCGCGCCAACTCGGGACTGAAGGCCCAGGAGTACTCCGGCCCGATCCTCGGTCTGATCTTCCTGCGTTTTGCCGACGTCCGCTTTGCCGCCCAACGCGCCAAATTGGAGAAGGCAGGGACATCGTCCCGCCGCGGCAGCCGCGTGGACGAACCTGCCGCGTACCACGCTGAAGGCATCCTCTACCTGCCTGCTGAGGGCCGCTTTGACTACCTGCTCAAACGGCCCGAAGCCGAGGACATCGGCGCGAAGGTCAACGCTGCCATGCGGAACATCGAGAAGCAGAATCCGCAGCTCGCCGGTGTCCTCCCCAAGACCTACAACCTCTTCACCAGCACGCTGCTGAAGGAGCTGTTCAAGAAGATCTCCGAGATCCCCGCCACCGTGGACTACGACGCCTTCGGCCGTATCTATGAATACTTCCTCGGCGAGTTTGCCCGCACCGAAGGCCAGAAGGGCGGCGAGTTTTATACTCCGAGCGGCATCGTGCGTCTGCTCACCGAAGTCATCGAACCCTATCATGGGCGCATCCTGGACCCTGCCTGCGGATCGGGCGGCATGTTCGTCCAATCCGCCCGGTTCGTTGCAGAGCACAAGAAAAACCCCGCAGCCGAGCTCTCCATCCATGGCGTTGAGAAGACCGACGAGACCGGCCGCCTCTGCCGCCTGAACCTCGCCGTCCACGGTCTCGAAGGCGACATCCGCCACGGCGGTAACGTCAACAGTTACTACGATGATCCGCACAACGCCACCGGCCAGTTCGACTTCGTCCTCGCCAATCCGCCCTTTAACGTCAATGCTGTGGACAAGGAGCGGTTGAAAGATTCCGTGGGCGCAGGCCGCCGCTTTCCCTTCGGCCTGCCGCGCACAGACAACGCCAACTATCTCTGGATCCAGCTCTTCTACTCCGCGCTTAACGCCAAGGG
>JANPMZ010000446.1:0-2166 GCA_031427195.1 Nitrospirota bacterium | reverse complement strand
CAAGAATTTTGACAAAATCATCTTGCTGAAAAAAGAGATTGAAATGGCCATCGCATCTTCGGATTTGGACATTCTGTACGTTCTGTCGCAAGCCGAGCGCGCAAAGATCATTTACAATCACCTGGACATCATTCTGACGATCATCACGTTTCTGGCGCTGTTGGTCCTGGTCGTCAGTGCGCTGGGAATGGCTTCCGCAACGGGCATTACGATAATGGAAAGGACCCGTGAAATCGGGGTGCTGCGGGCCATCGGCGCGACCCCGAAGATGATTTACCGTTTGTTCGTGGCCGAGGGTATGGTGACCAGCATCGCCGGCATTTCCGCAGGCATGCTGCTTGCCTGGCCGCTGAGTGTTGCCGCCTCGGCGTTCTTCGGCGCATTGATCCTGGGGGCCGGCGTTCCGCTCCGTTTTGCATTCAGCTACGAGGGATTCGTGATCACCCTGGCCATGACCTTGGCTTTCGGCTGGCTGGCCAGCAGGATTCCAGCGCGCAAGGCGATCAAAATGTCAACGATGGAGGCGCTTTCCTATGAATGATTTTACAAAAAAATACGGGCCCTGGGCCATAGTTACGGGCGCATCATCGGGAATCGGAGAAGAGTTCAGCAGGCAGCTTGCCGCTCACAAGCTCAATCTTGTTCTCATTGCGCGCAGAAAAGAAAGGTTGGAATTGTTATCAGAAGAACTGATACATACGCATAACATTGAAGTAAAAATTATACCAACAGACATTGCAAACCTCGATTTTTTGGAACAGGTGCAGGCTGTTACTCATTCGCTTGACGTCGGTCTCCTGGTGAACAACGCAGGTTTTGCTCTGACGGGTAATTTTTTGGAACATACTCTTGAGGAGGAATTGTCACTGTTGCATGTAAATTGCCGGGCCCCTTTGATGCTTGCCCATTCGATTGGAAAGAGACTGGTAAAAAGGGGAAGAGGCGGAATAATCAACGTCGCCTCGGCAATGGCTTTTTTGCCTGCGCCATTGTGGACGCACTATGCCGCTTCAAAAGCGTACGATTTATATCTTTCCGAAGGTCTCTGGTTCGAGCTGAGAGAAAAAGGCGTTGATGTGCTGGCGCTGTGCCCTGGCGCTACGCGCACGGAGTTTTCCAAAGTGGCGGGAACAATAAACACGGGAATGGAGGCGGGTCCTGTTGTTGAATCCGCCTTGATAAATCTTGGCAAGAAATCCTGTGTCATACCCGGTTTTAGCAACCGCATCATATTGCTTATCAACAGAATTGTTCCTCGCCAATGGCTGATAAAAATCGGCGCAAATGTAGTCAGGGGTCTAATCGGGCGCCGGTAAGAAGTAATGGAAATATAGAAAGACGGCATTCATATGGATGGACTATTCAGGGTATATGCGGCATTTCTGATCGTATTTTTTTCCGCGAATTGCGGCAATACGCAGGGAGGAACCATTTCGGAACATTTTGACGGGTCCCGTTTCTTCAATAGCGAAAAGGAGGATAGATCGGGAGAATATACATTCATACAGCGACTGCGGTGGTTGCGGTCAATGAAGCTTGTCGAATGGCCTGAGTGGATCGAAGATCCGGTACGGCCTCGTCCGCCAAAAAAGGTGGAAAACGGCGAGTTGCGCATCACCCACATCAACCAGGCAACGATCCTCATCCAGATAAGCGGCGTAAATATTCTTACGGATCCGATCTGGTCAGAGCGCGCAAGCGTGGTTTCCTGGGCCGGCCCCAAAAGAGTGCGCGCTCCCGGGGTGAAAATGGAAGATTTGCCGCGTATAGATTATATTTTAATAAGCCACGATCATTACGATCATCTGGATATTGCCACGTTAAAGCAACTGACAAAAAAACATAGCCCGATACTATTTGCCGGCCTGGGTGTCAAGCGATTGCTGGAATCAACGGGAATGAATAGGGGAATAGAAGTGGATTGGTGGCAGGAATATGATTCATTGCCGAATGACCTAAAGATCATCTTTGTTCCAGCCAGGCATAGTTCAGGCAGAGGGTTGTTGAATAGAAACAGTACGCTTTGGGGTGGTTTTGTCATACAATCCCCTTCCGGTAATGTATATTTTGCGGGCGATACCGCATATGGAGAATTTCTGACTTCCCTAAAAGAAAGATTCGGAGGGTTCCGTCTGGCATTGCTTCCTCTCGGCCACTATGAACCGA
>JANPMZ010000445.1:0-4365 GCA_031427195.1 Nitrospirota bacterium | reverse complement strand
AAAAACCGCCGTAGCGAAGCGAAGGCGGGTTTTTCCGGTGCAACGCCTTGTTGGGCTGATTTTTATGGAACCTCATACCGAGGACTCCAGCCTTACTTCAATGCCTGATGAGCGAAGAACTTTAAGGGCATGGCTAGTTTGTGGGGCTGTGTCTGGAAAGATGATGGAAGGGCTTGGGGGTAAAGCACCATCTAAGCCCAGCAGACGATCTAGCTGGATTGCCGCACCAACTGCGGTTAAATGGGTTTGACCTTTAGGCGCTAAAACCGTTGCACGCAAGTTTAGGGGTTTTCCGGCTGCGTCTATTCCTTGCGCCTGAATGACTATTTCATGGTTTGCGCCTTTGCCAGGGTTGAACAATATTGATTGACGCAATGATTTGAAACGCTCTCCGCTGAATAACTTCCAGATGCCAGAACGTGTGAGCATGACCAATAGACAGGTTGACGTAGCATCATCAAATGCAATGCGGGCTGAGACGGTGGTTGCTTTTGTAGTTTGAGGCAGTGTGTATTGGTCGGGAGTATCGAAACGATACGCTTTAGCAGAATAGCCGCTGGGGAAAGTGATTTTTTGCGGGTCAGTGTAGGGGTAAACTTGCTTTGACTCGCCGTTAATCATGACTTCAAATGGCGTTGCCAAACGATCCATGTACTCCGTGGAGTTTGGCCCAGCTTTATCTTTTAGCGAATAGAGAACGCCAATATCAATGTTCTTAATTGATTGTGTCTCTTTAGTCAGTTCTTTTGTGACCACAGCCGCTACGCCTGCCATCCATGCGGAGGAAAACATAACGGGTGCTTTTAATGTTTCGTTTTTTGCAAGGGCTACAGATTCGCGTAGCCGTTCAGTCCAGCGGGTAATATCTAAATAAGGGATGCTTTTTTGAATTGCATCAAGCAGTAAATAATCGTTTGGGTCATTCACTGCGGCAACAACAGCGCGCGGTTTTAAGTTTTTGAGGGGATTACGTTGCTCCATATCCAAAGCAACAACGCTGGCATTTTTTAGCGCATCAGCTATCGCTTGGCCTTTCTCTGGATTACGACCTGCAATAAGAATGGGCAATTCTGGGTGATTAGCGCGGATGGCCTCTGCGATTTGCTGCCCTACAACCCCGTAGCCGCCAGCAATGAGGACTGAATTTTCAATGTTCAACTTGCTCTCCAAAATGTGTGTTGACAAAAAGCCCAACGCTCCACATAACCGGCTGGCAATGGAGCGCAGCGGAATTGCCAGTCCGGGTTGATGCGGTTGTTATGCCTAAAGCTATTTCCTTGAGTATCGATGCGGTTCATTGAAAAATGTAATATCTGCATATCCTGCGTATATCTTGCTAGAATGCTTCACTCCTTCAGGAATATAATACCGATCTCCTTTGGTAAAACATTGCTTTTCACCATCAATGATCAACTCAATCCTTCCTTCTAATACTATTCCAATTTGGGCTGCATGAGCATGTTCCGGCAAATCAGCATCCTTTTCAAATTGCATGAATAATATCTGATGACTATCTGATTGTGACAGATAAGCGGTTATTCCATCCAATGGGATAGCTGCTTCCGGCAGATTTCTAATCGGTTCTGGAAACACTTGGCTCATAAATCCACCTCCTGTTGTTTATGGGCATAACACCGACGTGAGGAACGCGGTTCTCAGCGTTTCTCTCGACGGAGTCGTTAGTCTGTTAGATTCGGCAGTATATTTTTCCAGAGCGTGAAAATATCCAGGCGTCTAAATGGTTGGCTTTTATAATACCTGAGCCTCTTGCGAATGTAGGCCC
Organism: Nitrospirota bacterium; assembly: GCA_031427195.1. Taxonomy (GTDB): domain Bacteria; phylum Nitrospirota; class UBA9217; order UBA9217; family UBA9217; genus GWC2-56-14. The sequence continues at coordinate 2,582 of JANPMZ010000445.1, read as the reverse complement.
GGGTAGAGGAACTTCTAAAACATATATCGTTGAACGCTTCTTCATTTTAAGAGTTGAAGAGTTCTCAGTAATCGTTGCTTCAATAATTCTTGATCCCGATAACTTTCTCAATACTCCGTCCCAAAATGGTCTAATCAGTTTCCTGAAAAGTTCGCATATAGCAAAGAATGGAAGAAGCAAGATACTGAAAGGGCCTAACAATCTAGCGCTCACAGCAAGTATGGGTTCGCATGGCATTTCGCCACGATCAATTTGAGAATCGAGACCTTTATCATCTAGAAGTAGCCAGCTACCTGAACGGGCAAGAGAAAGTATAAACCATTCTCTATGGTACTTATGATTTCTTTCAAGAAGTAAACCAAAGAAACCAGCACCGTCCTGCCCCGATGAACCCTTAGTGGCCCATTTAACTATGCGTCGGTTTAATATTCGCTCAATCCCAACCTCACGCAAGGTAATTGGTGTTTTACCATGTGGAGCATAAGCATCTTCTGTGCATGGAATGACTTCTAAATCCAATACCATAATGCTTTACTCCTTGGACTAATGCGCGGCTGACCCGCCGGGCGAAGCCCGGACGGAGTCGAGCCGCTGGTTGGATCATTATGTAGGGTTTCGCTCTGCTCTACACGACCAAAGGAACCATCTAACGCAAATGCCCTGGTGCTCAAATCACTTTATGAAGAACAAGTCATTCTGAGCATAGCGTAGAATCTCTGATTTACAACGTGACAGCGACCATTCGCTATTTCATGGTAAAAAAATTAATTTGCGCAACAGTCCGTCAAGAAGTGGTCCTTAATACACATTGGTATTTCATGTTTTTGCCATCATGCCTTTAATCATCTTCGCAATGAGGCTTCGCGGCATGAATCGAATGGCAAAAACCGTCGCCTTATTTGCCCAGCCTACAACCACCGATGTTTTGCCGTCCATCATAGCCTTGTAGCCGGTCGAAGCTACTGTTTCAGGCGCCATAAGGCTTCCTTGGAACAACTTCACATCCATCATTCCAGCGCGCGCCGCAAAATCGGTATTTGTTGCCCCCGGACAAAGGGTCGTCACGGTCACGCCGGTTCCACGTACTTCCTCGGCAACGGCTTCGGAAAAACTCAGTACATATGCTTTGGTGGCACAATACACGGAATCCAAGGGTGCTGGTCCGAATGAGCCTGTGGAGCCGACGTTCAGTATCTTACCATAACCTCGCTGAATCATACCAGGCAAAATTAATTTTGTCAGCTGGGTGAGTGTGATCATATTTACTTGCATCATCTGCATTTCCTTGTGCCACTCGGTTTGCGTGAAGGGACCCCAGACGTTGAATCCAGCGTTGTTGACCAAGATGTTAATATGGATTGATCTATCCTGCAGCTCATTGAATATCTCCACGGGCGATGATGGCGTTGACAGGTCTTTTGGTATTTTATACACTTTTATTTTGAAGTTTCGTTCTAACTCATCGGCCAGGTAATTGAGCCTCTCTTTATTTCTTGCTACCAGTACAAGATCATGACCACCTTGCGCCAGCTGTTTTGTCATTTCATAACCGATCCCGCTGGTGGCCCCGGTTACAAGGGCTGTTCTAGTTTCAATGCTGTTGCTCATAACTTATTCTCCTGTTAAGATTATCGTTGGATTTCTCAGTGTGTGCACCGTCGGCCACGGATGATAATGCCAGCCCGTGCTTTCTGTAGTGAACAACGTAGCAACTGAATTTCGTTGCTTTGACTGTGTCAATTGCTCCGAAAACGATCACTATTTTAAATATGCTTGCCGTGAAGTGTTGTTTCATATTTCGACAACCATCGAACTATAAGGGCAAAAAAACTACTTCCGTCCCGCCGACAGGAGCGCCCTTACCTCTTCCACGGTCTCATGATTCACCGTGGCGACCAAGTACTTCCCCCTCCTTTCCGTACTAATCAGTCCCGCGTTCGACAGTTCCTTCAAGTGGTGAGAAACCGTGGGTGCGCCGAGGTCACAAGAGCTGATAATATCAGTCAAAAAACATTCGCTTCCTGTTTTATAACACCCTTCGTTTTTTTTGACGATGTCCAGATACAGTTCCAGACGTTTCGGGCTGGAGAGCGCCTTCATCACTTTTGCCAGGTGGGTCATGTTCATTGGTTTCGGGGTCATATTTTAGGCGGCCTTTACTCTGTACAGTTCTACACATCGATAAGCGTCGAAATATGGTATCAAATGTAGCCCTGCCTGTCAAGTGGTTCTGAAGACAGGAACGGGTAGTCGGATAACGAGTCTGTAGAATAAGTACCTTTCAAAACACCAACGCACCAGGCTTCGTTTAACTCGATTAAACTTCCGCGATGTCGCTCAATGATGGCCAAGTGAGGAGAGGCCCGTCATTCGGGCTTGGAACCGTCACCATCGCCATTCTTATTAGCATCAGTGAAATTTCGTTGCAGCCCATAAGGCGTGAAAATGAGCCCTTTTAGGGGTTTTCCTACAGACCCAACAAGTGTTTATATGAACGGCACCGCATCATCGCTTTCCTGTAAAGTCAACGAGTTACGCTGATTTCAATTTAACTATACTATTTGGGGTCGCGTCTTGAAAAA
>JANPMZ010000444.1:0-2223 GCA_031427195.1 Nitrospirota bacterium | reverse complement strand
TAGGTCATATGAAAGACAATCTCGGTAACCCCGGGAAAACGCTCAGACACCAGGCCGGCGGCAAGCTTGTTTTTCTTGAGCAGTTCCTGCTTTTCCAGATGGTTTTGTCTGCTGTTCATAGCGCCTTTCGCTGGCATGGTGCATCAAGCAATGAAGAAGGGCCGCGTCATCACCGCTCGCTGTGACCCTGACTGTATGCCCACATTTCTCGGTATAATCCCATGATTATGAAGATAAGTCAATATCTGATTTACAGTTGAGCATCTGGCTCCAAGGTCCTTTCTGACATCGAACCGCGCCTGTTTGGTGGTCATATCCGTGATCATTCAAGGTTTCCCCCGGCTCAGTGATGAAATCATGGCCATCGATAACGTTGCGATCATTATTCAAAGAACTGGTTTTTCGCAGCTTCAGCGATGGCCACCACTGCTGGATGCCTGAGCTTTTTTTCCACTGAGATGGCATAGAACTGCTCCTTCTGACCTTCAATAAGCCCTATTTCCCTGACACCGTATTGTTTTTTGATTTCGGTCCGAATTATGGCGGGCGCGGCGAATACGCCGACCCCTTGCTGTCCAAAGACCTTCAGAAGGGCGCTGTCATCAAATTCGCCGACAATGCGAGGACGGATTGCATGCCCATCAAACCAGTTGGTAAGCAGACCTCTCAATGCCGTACCTTGGGCAGGCAGCAGGAATGGCGCGGTTTGAAGCGATGCGGGAAAATTCCGGCGATATTTTCTTGCCAGCGGTTCGGCGGCAAACAGCATAATACCGCTTTCCCCGAGAAAATGGTTGTATGCCCGCACTTTTACTGACGAGCCGACGGGAGTATCGGTCAGGACGACGTCGAGCTTGTGAATGCTCAGCTCGGCAAGGAGCTTGTCGGACCGGCCTTCATGGCATATGAGCTGAACGTCATCGGACAGTTGCAGGACAGGCATCAGGAACTTCTTTGCCAGGAGCTTTGGAATAACTTCCGCAATTCCTATATGGACCTTGAGCGGCCTTTTTGCCGGCTGGTCCCGCAGGGAATCGAAGATTTCCCTCCCCAAAAGAAAAATCTCTTCTGCGTAGCGGAAAACGACCTGGCCCGCATCGGTCAACACGAGCTTCCGGCCCTGACGTTCAAACAGCTTGTGTCCAAGCGATTCTTCCAGCCGCCCTATCTGCGTGCTGATGGTGGACGGTGATAGTCGCAGATTTTCAGCCGCCTTGACCAGCCCTCCCTGTTTTGCCACCGTCCAGAAGTACAGCAGATGATGATAATTCAACCAGTTCATGCCGTTGATTATAATTCGATTAAATCAAACAGTCAATACTATATTAACTAATAGACCGAATTGCGGAAAACAGGTATATATATCTTCAATGGTAACGATGAGCTTGCGTGGGTGGATGAAGGATTTGGGAAATTATCAAATACTATGAAGATACTGGTTCGCTATCCCGGTGGAGATTCCGACGGCAGGTTGGCAATACACGCTGAGAAGCTTCTTCGACGGGTGCTTGATTGTTATGGCTCGTCGGTTGAGCTCATCGAAGTGAATCTGAAAGCGAATGTTGGTGCTGAGGGACGGCCTGAATATCGGTGCACGTTGACGGTAAAACTGCTTTCCGATAGTTCTTTTCAGGCCGAGGCTTCTGAATGCGAAGATATTCTTGCTGTGTACCGCGCGGCGGATAAAGTTAAATTTCTTCTGGAGCAACGACTCAAGTCTGCGAAAAAGCGTTAAAACCGACAAGAGAGCATTGGGCTGTACCTGCGAATAAAGAGACACGCAAGAGTCCAAAAACGTTATGAGAAACAATTTATTAAAAGGAGGACTTTCTGAGGATGGAAAACATGATTGAGATCAGATGGCACGGCCGGGGCGGTCAGGGCACCGTGACCGCGGCCAAAGTGCTTGCAGACGCCTGTCTCTCCGGCGGCCGCAACGTGCAGGCCTTCCCGGAATACGGACCGGAGCGCGCCGGCGCGCCGCTCCGCGCCTACAACCGGATCAGCGAGAAGATCCTCCGGATGCACTGCCCGGTGCTGAATCCCGGTGTGGTCGCGGTGGTGGACGCGACGCTCCTTGATGCGATCAATGTCGCCGAGGGGGCGAAAGACGACGCGGTTTTCATCATCAACACGGGCAAAGACCCCAAGGACGTGCGGGCGAAGTTGAAAGCCAAGCCGAGCCAAAGGGTCTTCACCGTCGACGCGTCCAGAATCGCAACC
>JANPMZ010000443.1:0-1922 GCA_031427195.1 Nitrospirota bacterium | reverse complement strand
TACGAAGCCTTTAGCGCTTATACGAAGCTGCGCGTTGTGCATCTTGCCGAGGTCGCGAAGCTATGACGAAAGCGCGGACCGTTGACGTTGTTATTGTGGGCGCAAGCCTTTCCGCGGCAGCCACGGCCAAGCGGCTTGTTGACGCGGGGTATGAGACCATTGCGCTCGAGCGATTCAGCCTGCCGAGAACGAAACCCTGCAGCGGCATTATCTCTCCCCGGGGCCACCGCTTTTTGATCGAGAACTTCGGGCCGCTGCCGAAAGAAGTGCTGCATGAACCGACATCATGCAAAGGCGTGACCTTTTACTTTCCCGGCGGAGTCGAGCTTCCCATGGAGTTCGACCATGGTTCGACGCCGCATTTGGACCGCACCTATTCCGATCACTGGGCCATGCAGCGGAGCGGAGCGGAAATTCATGACAATATGCGCTTCCTGTCTGCAACGGACCAGGGCACGCATGTCGATATCATTGCAGGCAACGGACAGGAGGAAAGGCTTTACCGCGCACGCTATCTCATCGGCGCGGACGGTCCCAACTCCAAGGTGGTCCGCACGCTCTATCCGGAATACCGCGACGCAATCACCTGGTTCACCGTTAAGCAGCATCTCCACGAAATCATCGACTGCCCGCTGGACCCGGCATTTTTCCATTACTGGTTCCACCCCGAACTGGGCTACTATACCTGGAGCCACCAAAGAAACGGCCGCCAGATCGTGGGCGTGGGTCATGAAGCGAACGATGACTTCTCACTGCGCCACGCGAAAGCCCTGCGATATATGGAGGAACGCCATGGCGTAAAACTCGGCCCGTGCATCACGCGCGAAACGAGTGTGAACAATTTCGGGCTGTCGCTCATCAACCGCTACATCTTCGGCAAAGGAAACATCATCGTGACCGGCCAGGCAGCAGGGTTCCTGAATATGATCGCCGAGGGCATGTCGACCGCGCTCCATTCCGGAGCTATCGCGGGCGAGGCGACCGTGGATGCGTTCCGGCTGAACCGGCCCCTCCAGAACATCTACCGGACCATGATCCAGAGCGAAGTGCGCCGCTGCTCTGACCAGTGGAACATTTTGAAAATACTTTTCGGCAGGCCGCATGAGGCCGACTTCATGGGTACGCTCGCCAAACGCAGCGGTCGCGAGAAGCTCATCGTGCTGAAGGATGTGGCGAAATTTCTCGCTCCCTGGGGGAAATATAACTGGGGACGTCAGATGCTCTGGCAGGCGATTACGCGGCAGATCACCGGCGGTTACAACCCCCGGCGGTGGCTGTAACGATACAGATGGGATAATCCGAACTCCGGACTTCAAACTCCTACCTGGACAAACCGGAACCAATCAAGAACGAACTCCAGGTCTTTGACACGGATAACGGCGGATGAGGACCGGATAACGTCGGATTTTCCTGGAAATCATTCACCCTTTACGTAAAATCCTCAGCTTTGTTCTTATCCGCTCTTATCCGCAGTCAATCCGATTCTTCCGTGTCCAAAAACTCTTTCCCCTTTTTTCGGTGTCTCCGAACTAAATCCCCACCTTCACCACGATCTTCATCACCTTGGACGGATTGCGAAGGGCCAGTTTCGGCGCATGGCCGTCCTCCGGATAGAGCACCGCCAGCTGCCCTGCCTGGAGATGCACCGGGGTCCATTGCCCTTTTTCCACGGTACCAAAGCTGATGTCCTTGCCGGCCTCATAGGCGGCAGTGATCTCCATCCGCTCCGCGGGCGCCCAGCCGATGATCTCCTCGCCGGAAAGGATGAACTGAATGTCGATGTATTTTTTATGGCATTCGAATTTCGGCGTGGCCACCCACTTCGTCTGAAACCGCTGCACCAGGGCGAATACCCGTTCGCCATCGATCTCCACCCTGCCGTCGGGCAGCATCTGAAGATCAGGCGATCGCAGAAAGTTTAT
>JANPMZ010000442.1:0-4102 GCA_031427195.1 Nitrospirota bacterium | reverse complement strand
GCTGAATCCTAAAAGGTGTTCGAGTGCCTCTAGCTCGTTCTTCTATACGCAATGGTCATGCAGGCTAATCCATTTGTAATTTTCCCATAGACCCAGAAGGGCAGGGAGAGGATTTGCAGAATCGCCTTTAGCCAAGGGGGGAAAGATGCAGCCGAAACTTGTTTTCGAGGAGATTCTCCAGCAGCCAACTTGCCAGTAGCCTTCCCACCCCCGAGAGCTGTTTTAAGAGCGGAAAGCATGTGAACAGCAAATTCGCCTCTATATTCATCAGATTGCAGTGCTGCGATGACGCACCCAACTGGCGTTAGCATTTTCGCTGCCGTAGGGCCGATTAATGATACATGATCAACTGGCTTGTACATAAGCCAGCGTCGCCCGCTGATACTTGCCTCTACAGACTCGTTATTTGGCGTTATAACAAGCAGCAGGCCACCCACGCTGAGTTTTGAGCATATTCCTGAGATAAACGCTTTCTGATCGTAGATGTGTTCAATCACGTGCGACAACATAATTATGTCGTAGGTTCCATCGCACTTGCTACTGTCAAAATAGTCGTTTACTACTTTGAACTGCCTGGGATATATCTTTTCCAGTTGCGAGGAGTGGAGCTTGCTTGGTTCATAGCCCGAGGCAATCATGCCGAGTTCCTGCGCCGCTATCAAAAACCCACCAAGGCCACATCCAATATCTAAGAACCTCTTACCGTCTAAATCGGACCCAGCATGTTTCGTCAGAAAATGTATTTTTTCATTCACGAAAAGTTGATGACGAAGCGTGCTTACTGAATCAACGTCCTCAATATACATGCCCGGGTCATACGTGGGATTTATATTGTTGTATTCCTGCGGCGTAAGCAACTTCTGGGTGGTCTTGCAAGATAGACAATGTGCCCATTGAAATCCAAAGTACCGCCAGCATATCTTACTATCGATTGCTGATTTGCATACGCGACAAATGTACATAGAGGACATGCAATTCGCTCCTTCGGATTATTTCAGAAGTAAATACTACAATTATATGCAATTTCGACCAGATCCGCTGTCAACTTCATTGAACTGGCTTAATGCTGGAGGTGCTGCCTAATTAAATCAATTCAATGCGCTTTGTGTTGCTTTTGCCTTCAGGCAATGAACTGCCATGAGCCAGGCAGTAGTTCATCTACTGAGTAATCTGCAAATTCTGAACGTGTGTCTTCTGACAAAAGCGCGGAGCCTTGCCATTTGCCCAAATTGTTCATCCCCAAGATTTCAAATGATTGGGAGATGATCTGTATATATTCACTTAGCCTCAGTTCGTTGAGATGAATCGGCTCGAAACCTACGGCCCCTGAGATGATCCCATAGGTGACTCGGCCTCGCGTGTTCTTGGCATCTCCTGAAAAGTTCGTCTCTTATATTTGCGCACGCTGCGCTTCAGTCTTATAAACCATATCTCCCTTTCCAAATACGGCGGACTATCCAGTCTGGAAGAATATTGAGGAAGTGAAGATAAAGGTAATAAGCACCAGCGTTTAGCGAGCCGAAGTGCTTGCGCCGAAAATGGAAATTTGCTGATGGCGGGCTTCCTAGCGGCGAGTATAGTTTGCGCATTCGGTTTGATAGCTTTGAATTTGGCAAACGGACTCGGCACATATTATTCTTGTCGCAGCTACCTACAGTGACTCTTGATGTGAGTACTCGGACATCGTGCTGCCGTGCCCTCAAACCATAGTCCACATCACCCAAGTCGTGGTGATAGTAAGGGTCCAAGTTACCGATTGTCGAGAACACTGCAGTGGGCACTAGAACCACATTCCCATTCATATTGGTAATTGACTGCATTTTCCCGTTGGGCAACAACAACCGTTTAGTGGAATCGGTGCCGCCATATAGAATTTCTTTACCATCGTGAGACTCGAGGATGCCAGAAATGATGGCCTGATGCTCGCAAAATGATGAACAGGCTAAGAGCTCAACAAGGCAGTTGTCATTGAGAATCACGTCGTCGTTGAGCCACAAATAATGTGAATAACACCCAGCGCGTGCACATTCCCAAGCTAGATGCATACCTCGGCTCCAAAACAAGTCACCACCTTCGCCTGTTATCAAATGTACATGAGGAAACGCACCAGCTACTGCCTCACTAGTCCCATCAGTGGAGTTGTCATCAACAAGAAAAATATCGGCAGTTGGAGCCAAATCCAAAGCTCGGCGTAAGCATCGAAGGGTGGTAGCCTTTCTATTGAAGCATGTCAACAGTATAGCGATACGATGAGTGCTATTTGCTCCTTGAATCATGGAATTGATCTATTTGTCGCGCTGAAGGATAATTAGCACATGATCTTTAACTACCCCCGGAAATCCGAACTTGCACACGGGAGTGCAATCTTTCTTGCCAGAGATATAGGCCTTGAAAATCTCAGCCCCGCCTTTAAATAGTCTGCCAATAAATCGAATGTAGGCTTCGCTTCGGGATATGTGAACGTTTTGGTGGGCAAAGAATTCCGTACCAACAATACCAAGTGAAAGGCCGTCAGCAACATTGGAAACCCATTTGGGTGATATAAAACTAATATGTTCTGGGAATGCGCAGTACCAATAGCGCCCGCCGAATATTCTCCACATCCAATTGGATGAGTTTCCCGTACTAATAACTAGCAAACCGCCGATTTCTAGCTTTCTGGCGGCTACGGCAATCAATCCAAGTGGGTCAAATAGATGCTCAACAACGTCTACTAAGCATATTACATCAAACTTACGATCAATATCTACTAATTGCTCGGCGCTGTCTGCAACGACTTCTATTCCGGCGCTTGCGCAGACCTTCCGCGCAGCCGTGGAAGTTTCGATGCCGAACTTCTGGTAGCGAGTGCCAAGAGAATTCAAAAGTGCACCATTGAAGCAACCAATATCTAAAATAGAGCCGCCAAAGGTCCTACCTAATATTGCATCGCGGACGAGAATCTGATCACAACGAAGTGAGTCGTTATGGTAAGTATTTTCAGAGGCGGATTCATAGAGGTTTCGATAAGTTTCACTGTCGCGCAAGGGGTGCCTGAATACCAAATTGCAGACGTTGCATTCATAGAGAATTCCACCTGGCCAAGGTTCCCTCAACTCAACTCCGCAAAACAACTTTGCTTCGATGATTGAACCTAGATTTTTTATCGTCGACGAGCCGCATTGACGGCATTTCACTTCGTTCATGCTTATCCCTTTGATCGCGTAAATCCGAAATCTACCAATAGCACGCGTTTTCGACTTTCACGGCGTTTTCAGGAACTTCGCTATCGTCCGGAAATATCCAATAGTCGTTGAACAGATCGACGTAATTGGTATTAATTACCTCATTGGGTCTGTACTGCCATTCCCGGGTGTATTGCTCCACCCAGCGCTTGCCCTTGATGCCAAACAGAAGTTGGGTTCCCCCACCAATGTGAATGGCCTTCTTTCCTAGCCGCTTCACATGTGCGGCCAATGGTAGGCCATATGCCCCGCAGCCCAGAATGCAAATGTCGAAATCAATGCGGGCAATTTTGTCCTCCATGTATGAAAGTGCGTCGAACCAATCCTTGTATGCAACGGGTGTACCTGCTACCGACTGCACTGCGCGAAAGGTGATTAGTTCGTAGTCCGGTAGCACTCGCGGATTGGAAAAGAGGAGATGCCGCTTTTCGTACTGCTTCCGAATTGAGAAATCAAATGGGTGAACAACCAACACCCGCTTCCCCTCAAGAGCCGCTGTCCACGGATTGCTCACAAAAAAAGGATAGAGGGTTTCAAGTTGAACACGTTGGACATCCGCGCGCAAAGGCATAAATTTTTCGTAATACTGAAACGAGCCAAGAATATCGATTTCCGGAATGTCGGCAAGATACCGTTGCGAGAACTTGATGCTCGTCGTCTCGCTTGGTGGAAATATTCCGGAATAAGCGCTCATAGTCTCGAAATGATCTCGATTCCACCATGGTGTATGAGTGTTGTCGGTAATGTACTCAACAAGTTTTCGGAAATAAGGTTTGTCGGAAGTTATGCTGAGGTAGTTATTTATGCAATTGAGCTCAGTTGTGCCGAATCTAGAGATCATGCCCGGCTCAGAGTTGGTCAAGAGTTGATGGATGAGG
>JANPMZ010000441.1:0-10952 GCA_031427195.1 Nitrospirota bacterium | reverse complement strand
TTGGCTTTGTCGGAGTTGTTCCAGAAACCGGAGGTTTCGGTGAGGCTGGTGAGTTCGGCTAAGCGCGCTTCCTTGGCAGGGGTGTCAAAGATGCCTCCGCAGGGTCTCGACCCTGCCGTTTATTTTATCCAGTTCCTGTTGGGCGTCTTCTAAAAGCATGCTGTTCTCCTGCCAATGCGGTTAAAAACTGAAGCGGATTATAGCATAGGCCGCGGCAACAAGCAAAGCCAAAGAACCTGTTTATGCTATTTACGCCGCGAATCGTCTTTAATTTCACCATGTGATTGAAGTTCCAACTGATAAGCGCATTGAATATCAACGCCCAGGCGCGTTCTCCTCGGATGACCGTGACGCCGATGACGTAGCATACGAGAATGGCGACCAGCGATGCCAGGGCGAGCTTCACCGAGGAGAAAATTATATATCACCCGCAAAAAATCACGGAAAGACTTCTCGGCGCATTCGCGGATACGGTGTTATCGGGACCAGGCACATTGTTGTTAAATTCAGTCAAATCGTTCAGCTTACCCTCGCCTTGATGGTGAAAAAACTTCTATACTTCTTACCTGGGCTATATCCGCGAAATCCGTGGATCGGTTTTTTCTCCTGACCGGACAGGCACCCACACGGTGATAGTGTCGACGATTTCAAAATCCCCGTCACTGGAAACGATGTCTCTAATCCCTTTTCTTTCCATAACGGCCAAATGCGCCGCATCCGCGGAGATCAGCCCGTGCGTTTTTGCCTTTTCGAGCGAAACCGCAATATCCTTCACGGTCAGATCCATGATCCGCAGTCCCATGTCGGCGAGGGTCTTAACATAAGACAAGTACTTTTCGACAGGTTCAAGGGTCTTTTTCCTGTTCTTTTCATCTGCCAGAAACCGTTTGAGCTTTTCAAGGTTTATTTTATCGACAAAGTTAGAGGCAGACTGCATTATGAGTTTGAAAACAACTTCCTCCATTACCAACGCCGACGTGAAGGCTTTTATATTCTCCGCTTCCACCCTCCCCAGAAACTCCGAGGATGCGGCATTGGTTCCGAAGGCATGATGCAGAAAAATATTCGCATCGATAAAAATCGGGTCCGTTCCCGCAAAGTCCTTAACGCTTTTCAGCATACAGGCGCTCCAGTTCCTCAAGAGACAACTTGCCTTTTATCGTACCCTTAAAACTCTCCGTATGGCCTTTTTTGAGCGGGAGAATGGCGATTCCCTGCCTGGTAACCTTGACCTCCACCTTATCGCCGGGGCCGATATGCGCCTTTTCACGAGCTTCCTTCGGAATAACTATCTGACCCTTTTGCAGCATTCTCGCCACCAACATGGTTTAGCTCCTTCCCAATTACAACTAAATAAGTAGTTTAACGTTATATTTATGATACCTTTTTCCGGTTAAACTGTCAACACTGTAAAACCACGCGTGCATCCCCCTATTGTCCATGTTGTATGCCGATCGTCGGTCGCTGGCGGCTATTTCAATAAACCTTATATCACGAGCGGAAATTTTACCCAAATTATTCCCACTGCAGCAATGTTCAGTCAAGAGTTATGCAACGCAAATATTAATGTCCCCAAGTTTGGGGGAAAAGATGACGCCGCGGATTAATGTATCAAATAGAACCAACGTCCCTAAGTTTGCCTTCCCTAAGTTTGCCCTGATGAATTTCAGGACCTGGCCGCCGAGCTCGACACGATGCGGAGCAAACTCCGCGAAAGAATCGTCCGGATCAAGGAGCGGCAGCAGAGTGTATCCGCCGCCGCCGCCGAAATCAACAGATCGGTCCTCAAAGGAACGCCGTCTTTATCTCATGCGGTCTCGCTCCAATCCGCAGTGGAGCAGATGAAGGGGGAGGTCCATGCCTTTACTTATTAATCTGGCGCTCGTGGCGCTTCTTGCCGTGACAGGCGCCCCCCGTGAAGGCCGGGCAGCGTCGGAGCCCCGCTCCCCGCAGGTGGAGCCCCACGACTTTGCGAACAAAGGCATGGAGTGCAGAAGCTGTCACAAGGCAGTCGTTCTGCAGAGGAGGGGAAGCATGCAGAAAACGATAGGAGAAATGTGTACCGCCTGTCACCGGCATGCCGGGCAATCCTCGCATCCGGTGGACATGAAACCGTCTTTTGCGCTGCCCGCCGACATGCCTCTTGATGAACGGGGATTGATGACGTGTGCGACCTGTCACGATCCGCACCGGCGCTATCTCAATGCGCTGACCGGCGAAAAAACCCTGTATCTTCGCAGAGACGGACCCAGAAAAAAATTCTGCCTGGCATGCCACAGCAGACAGGAGGCGTCGCACGGCGCTTCGGGGGACACAGAGAAACGGATACATGGGGACGCGGCTACCTGGGGACATTGATCCCCCGCACCACAGCTCGGTATCGCCATCGCATTTAAAAATCTTTCTTCTGGCAACCATGCAGGTAGTACGCTATAATGAATCACTTTTTGCCGGCATCGCGGCATGATCAATGAGCCACCAACGATACCAGCATGCGCATTGCAGATTTTTTCCATACCTATCCCGGCATGTACATCATGCAGTCGTTCTATCATGCCCTCATCGCCACGATTATCACCGGGGCGGCAATTGAGGCCTGGAAGATCGACAGCCCCATCGTACGGCAGCGCTTCCGGCTGAGTGTCATTCTGCTCTCCATCTTCTCATTCCCCCTGTACCAATTGATCAATCCTGAGCGCGGCACACTTTTTTTCCGGCTGGAGGCCCTCTTCGACAGCTCCCGCTGGCTGGAAATGGAGCTCTGGGGTATCGTGCCTCTCTCTCTGTTCTTCATCGCGATCTTCGTGGTCACCTCCATCATCTTTGTGCTGCAGGAAATGGTCCCCATCCTCAGGCACTTCGTTGAGCCGACCGTGGACCCACAGATCGCTGTAATCAGGCCATCTGAAGAGTCTTCGGTGGGCAAAGCGTTGCTCGAAATTTCTGCGACCCTGCCCGATGTTTTTATCATCGCTGTCGAAGAGCTGGTCCTCTTTTCCAACACCCGGGGGAAACCGGCGATCTATCTGTCAGCGGGTCTGGCAAACCAGCTTACCCCGGAACAAATACAGGCCGCGGTTGCCCATGAAATTGCCCATATAGCGAGAAGCAAATTCTCGGTCCTGCTTGCGGGCTTCATGCTTCGGACGCTCATGTTTTTCAATCCCGTGGTGCTCGTTGAGTTCAGAAGGGCCATCCGGAATGAAGAAAAGATCTGCGACGATATCGCCGTGTCCATAACCGGAAAACCCTCCGCCCTTGCGGAAACGCTCAAAAAATTCCATTCCCTGGAGCATAAAGAAGCTCCGGTGGAGGGGGATGCGCCAAACCAGTCTCCGCGCAAGGTCGGCCTTGAAGAATACAGCAGCAATCTTCAGCTTGAGACCCGGATCGACCGTCTTGAAGAAGGGAAGTCGTCCGTTCAGGACGGAGAATGGTTTCCCCTGTTTTTTTCGCTCGGCATTATTGCTGTTATTAATTATTATGTCGTCTGACCGGAGGTGAAAGCCTTGCAACGCAGAACATTCGGAGTATTCTTTTTTCTGCTCATAACAGCAGTCGTGGTCGCTCTTATCAAAACGGTCAACTGGCTGCCCCTTGCCTTTCAGCACGACACGCTGAGACGATACAACTCGATCGAAGAGGTAAAGACGTCGCTGCGCATCAAGGACCTGTACGTGCCGGCTTATTTCCCGCAGACCATAAGCTGGCCGCCCTCGGCGATTGTGGCGCAGTCCAGGCCCTCTCTTGCCGTCATGATGATCTTTCACCGGACAGGCAGCGATGAAGAGTCACTCGTCATAACCCAGACTGCGTCCAACGCCTTCGCCCGTGAACCGGGGCTCACGCTGATCAGGATCGCTGAGTCGGCGCCTTATCAGCTCCACAACCGCAACGCGCTTCTCGAAGTAGGCTCCTGCAGGAACGAGGAAGCGTGCAGCCGCATCGGGTGGCAGGAAGGCGAGTACCGATTGGCCATTATCATGAAAGGCCCCCCTTTTGAACTGATCAGGATCGCCGGAAGTATGCTGCGCTGACGCCTCGCCATCGGACAGATAAAACTCACCGCTCGCAGGCGCGCTCCTCGCTCTCGTGCGAAGCTCACGGAATTGATCATCAGTCCTGGCGGTCAAGCAAGCCTTTTTCCTTGATTTTCCTCGTATTTTTTGCGGCCCCGCGCGGCCCGCTAACCGGCCCTTGCGCGGAAATGCCGTTTTTTAGATTTAACCCCGGCGCTGGTTGTTCGTCGCCTAGGACATTTTACCCCCCGATATAGGAAGTTCTTCCAATTGTCAAAGCGCCCTGCCTCTGGTATATATAAATCAACAAAGCAAGAAACAATTCGCAGCGGGAAAAGAGGTGGACCAATTATGGTTATGGCCAATGCCGGAAAAAACGCAGTCATGCTGGCAGCCGGACCGTTCGTCGGGCTTCTCTACGTAGTGCTGCTGCCCTTTGCCGGGATCGTTGCGGCGTTCGTCATCATCGCGAAGCAGCTCGCAGGCGGGCTGGTCTCTCAGACACACGCGTCATTCGGATGGAGACCTGTTGAGTCGTATCTGGCCGGCAGACGAAACAAAAAGACCGGGAGCAAAGACACGAGGTACCAGAAGCGGAACAAGGCAGCGTTTGAACAAAATGTCAAAATTAAAGGAGGAACAGATCATGCTACTGTATAATGGAGGACAGACGGCAACTCAGGGGACGTACTGGAACGTAACAAACGGCGAGCGGATAGACGTAGGCAGCGAAGCGTCGCTCCCCGGAAACGGCCGCACCCGGTATGTTAAAATGTCCGGCGCAATGGTCCTGCTCGCAGGCCCGGCTTTGGGGCTGATTTTCGCCCTTTTCCTGCCGTTCATCGGGATCGCCATGACCCTCGGCCTCATCGGCAGGAAGCTGGTCGGCGGGGCGGCCCAAGCGGCCGTCAAAAGCTCGACCTTCGGCTGGAGACCGATTGAGGCGTATCTCAACGGCAGGCAGCGGAGAAAAAGCGGCGCACAGGAGACCCGAAAAGAGGGAAAACCATGACGCCGTGAACCTGCGCGAGAGCGCGGCGGAAGACCTGGTTGCCCCCGGGCAATCGTTTTCCGCCTTTCTTGTTCTCTAGGCCTGGGAGGGCTCCCTATGATTGGATTGACAAGATTCAGAACGCTTGCGCTCAGCCTGATCGCAGTCGCAACGCTCGTCGTATGCCCCGGCAGCGCGCGCGCCGCCGGCCCGGCCCCGTCGGATGAATCCGCGGCGTGTCTTGCATGCCACGGGCAGCACGGACTTATGGTTGAATTCAAGAACAAGGACAAGCTCGAAGCCTATGTCGATGCCGGCACGTTCAGGGCATCGGTGCACGCCTCGCTCGCCTGTTCCAGCTGCCATCCCGATTTTTCAGCAGACAATCACCCGCAGCGCGTCTTTCGGTCGAAAGAGCAGTATTCCCTGAAATCATCCCTCGTCTGCAGGCAGTGCCACGCCGACGAGCAACTCAAAAAGTCGCCCATCCATGCGGCGCTCCTGGAAAAAAGCGAGACCTCGCCGGTCTGCTCGAGCTGCCACAGCGCCCATGCCGTCACGGCGTTCCCGAGCGGCAGAAAGTATGCGACCGAAAAACAGTATTGCCTGGGCTGCCACACCCAGGACCTCCGCATGACGCTGAAGAGCGGGGAAACAATCCCTCTGAGCGTGAATGAAGCCCATTTGGCGAACTCGGTGCATGCCAAGCTGAGCTGCTTTGATTGTCATTTCGGCTTCTCTACCAGTCAGCATCCGAAGCGCGAATTCAAGAACAGCCGTAATTTTTCCATCACGCAGTCCGAAGCCTGCAGGCGGTGTCATTTTGACAAATACACCAAGACCTTAGAAAGCATCCATTACACCATGCTGAGCCAGGGCAATCTGAAGGCGCCGGTCTGCACCGACTGCCACGGCGCCCATCGTATCGCTCCGGCGCGGGCCGACAAATCGGCGGGGGCCCATAGCTGCGGAAACTGTCACCATGAAATTTATTCGAGCTATGCGTCCAGCGTCCACGGCAACGCGATGTTGCATGAAATGAACACCGACGCGCCCGTGTGCGTGGATTGCCATACCGCTCACACCATCGAAGACGCGCGAACCGTGAATTACCGCGACAAAGTGCCCGAGATCTGCGGACGGTGCCATGCGAACAAGGATATCATGAAGAAATACGGGCTCAGCACCAATGTGGTGAATTCCTACCTCCAGGACTTCCACGGCGTGACGCTGAAATTCTACAAACAGCAGAAAAACGCGCCCGATGCGGAAAAGCGGAAATCCATCGC
Organism: Nitrospirota bacterium; assembly: GCA_031427195.1. GTDB lineage: Bacteria > Nitrospirota > UBA9217 > UBA9217 > UBA9217 > GWC2-56-14. The sequence continues at coordinate 4,653 of JANPMZ010000441.1, read as the reverse complement.
CACCTGCACCGACTGCCACGGCATCCATGATATCGCCAAGTCCGGCGGCGCAAGCGCGCTGGCCGTCAAGGCCAAACTGGTGAAACGGTGCCAGAAGTGCCACGCGGGAGCGACCGAAGAATTTCCCGACGCCTGGCTGTCCCACTATGAACCGTCGCTCGAGAACGCGCCCCTGGTATTCGGGATCAACCTCATGTACCGGGTCTTCATCCCGTTCATGATGGTCGGCCTGCTCCTCCAGATCCTGCTGCATATCTGGCGCTATATCGTGAACCGGTAACACTGCCCTGAAAGGAGCTTGTCATGACCGTACCTGGACCCGCTGAAATTAAACGCTTCGGTGTTTTCCGCATCTCGGAACACTGGCTCAACGCCCTGGTCTTCTCGATACTGGTCGTCACCGGCCTGTCGCAGAGGTTCCATGAGTATACCCTGTCTCACTGGATCGTCACGAATCTGGGCGGGGTGGACGCTGTCCGGCTGGTCCACCGCTATTCCGGCATTGTCTTTACGGCCCTCACGGTCGCGCACCTCACCATGGGCTCCCTGGGCGTCCTCCTGAAAAAATGGCGGCCCACCATGGTGATCAACCTGAACGACTTCACCGATGCCATCGACAACATGAAGTATTATTTAGGGCTCGCGAACCACCCTGCGCAATGCGGCCGCTATGATTACAAGCAGAAATTCGAGTACTGGGGCGTTGTCGTCGGCGGGCTGCTCATGATCGCGACGGGCTTGACGCTCTGGTTCCCCGTTTTCGTCGCTTCCCTGCTGCCCGGCGAGGTCATTCCCGCGGCAAAGGCGCTGCACACCAACGAGGCGTTACTCGCCTTTCTGGTGATCATCACGTGGCATATCTATAATGCCATCTTCAGCCCGGAAGTGTTCCCGCTGGACCGGGCCATTTTTTCCGGATATATCTCGCGCGAGCGGATGGTCCACGAGCATCCGCGCGAACTTGCGGAGCTTGAGGGAAAAACGCTTGAAGAGATCACGTCTCATCACCTGGACAACGCCTATGCGGAAAAAGAGCATGCATAGGTAAGGAGAAACGCGGCCTGCGGGGGACGTTTCGTTGCGCTTTCTGTACGGGCGCGGCGCAACGTTCCCTTGTATTTTTACGGCCCGTTCGTCTATACTATCCTTTATGAAGAGCAAAGACCGCGGGCTCCGCAGACGCATACGGCTGTTCGTCCTGGCAGGCATATCGATCATCCTGTTCAGCCTGGGCATCGTGAGCTCCGTCCTCATCCAGAGGAACATCGAGGAATCCTTCAGCAAACGACTTGCCCTCTCGCGCCTCCTCAGGAACAATATCGACAATATCCTCACCGACAACATCAATCGCCTCTACGATATTTCCCTGACAGGCAGCGTCGATCTGCAAGACCGCGATTTTGAGCCGGAAAAAGACGCCCTCAAGTCGGCCTATCGTTACTCCCTCTTTACCGACGGTATTTTTCTCCTTGATAAAGGCGGCAATATCCTCCTCAACTATCCCGAACGCATCAGGGACACGGCGCTGAATATCCTGAGCATTGAACCGGTGAGCAGAATGCTCTCACTCGGCAAGCCGGTTGTCTCCAGCATCTACACGACGGATACGGGGAAAAAGACCCTCTACATCATCGTGCCGCTCAAGGACAAGAGCGGCATCACGATCGGCGCCGCCGGAGGCCAGATCGACCCTACCAATCCCACCCTTACCCAGAAACTGGGCCTCGCGGACCTCGGCAAGGGAATGTTCGTCGATATCGTGGACTCCAACGGAGTCATTATTTCCTCGTCGAATGCCTCGCGAATCCTGACACTTTGCAACCGGGACAAGTTCTTCAGCAACGTCATCGCCGCCCGGGAAGAGCTGGTAGCGACCTGTCACGTCTGTCACTTCTCCGGGACCGCGACGGACAAACGCAGGACCGTTCTGGCTTTTGTCCCCCTCGCAACCGCGCCCTGGGGCATTTCGATCCAGGAGGCGGAAGAGGACGTGTTCGCTTCCGCGGAGCGGCTCAAATGGACCTTCGCGGCACTGGGGACCATCTTCATCGGGACCGCGTTCATTTTGACCATCGGGATCAACCGGAGCATCGTTGACCCGCTCAACGCGCTGATCCGCGGCGCGGAGCGCATCGCGCAGGGACAACTGTCGAAGCCCGTGCCGCCGGGCGGCAGCGACGAAATCGGACAGTTGGGCCGGAGCTTCGAGACCATGCGGCTCAAGCTCGCCGAATCCATGGATCATGTCACCCGGCATACCCTGGAGCTGGAGACGCGGGTCCGGGAGCGGACACAACAGATCAACGAAAGCCAGAAGCGGGCGGAGGTGCTTCTGCAGAAGATCATCTCTACGCAGGAGGAGGAGCGCAAGCGGATAGGCCGCGAGCTGCATGACGACACGCTTCAGGAGCTTTCAGCCGCCCTCATGCGGATCGACTTGTGCAGGCTGCACCCCGAGGAGGTCTCTCTGGAGAAGATCGACGACATTCACAAAATCATCGTGAAGGCACTGGACGGCATAATCAGCATCATCCAGAACCTGCGACCGCCGCTCCTGGACGACCTGGGGCTCGTTCCGGCGATCACATCACTCCTCGACCTGCATCTCGGTGAAAAGGGCATAAGCTACTTCTTCAATACCGCGAGGGTGTCGGACCGGCGGTTCCGGCCCGAAGTGGAAATAACCCTCTTCCGGATCGTGCAGGAGGCGGTCGCAAATACAGCGCGCCATGCCAAGGCTGAGCACTTTTTTATCATGATCCAGAGCGATGACGATACCATCCAGGTGGACCTCGAGGACGATGGAGAAGGGTTCAATCCCAATTTATTGTATACCGGCGCAAGCTATGACGCGCTCGACAGGCGTGGACTCGGCCTCCTGGGGATGAGGGAACGGGTGACCCTGCTCGGCGGCACGATCCACCTGTGTTCGACACCCGGCCAGGGAACGCAGATTGAAATCCGCATACCCCTTATTGAACCGGAGGCCGCACATGCCTAAGAAAAAGGTCCTCATTGCCGACGACCACGCCCTCGTACGAGAGGGAATTGTTGCGTTTCTCAAGCACTGCGACGACATCGAAGTGGTCGCCGAGGCGTCCGACGGGCTCGAGGCCATAGAAAAAACCGGCAAATACCGCCCTGACATCATCATCATGGACATCAACATGCCGAAGCTCGGAGGCCTGGAGGCGACCATCGAGATCAAAAAAACATACCCTGACACCAGGATCCTGGTCCTGACCCAGTATGAAGACCGGGAGTACATCTCACGGTTCCTGAAGGCGGGGGTCTCCGGATATCTGCTGAAAAAGGCGGTCGGAAGCGATCTGATCACGGCTTTAAAGACGATCATGCGGGGAGAACTCTACCTCTATGCCTCGATAGCCTCGGAGGTCGTCGCCGGCTATCTCCAGGGAGAGAAGAAGCTCAGCGTGGAAAACCCTTATGAAAAGCTGAGCGACCGGGAAAAGCAGGTGTTAAAGCTCGTTGCCGAGGGGCATACCCACAAAGAAGTGGCCACGATGCTCACTATCAGCGTCAAGACCGTCATCGCCCATCAAACGAACATCGGAGAGAAGCTCGACCTCCATACCCGCGCCGGCCTCATAAAATTTGCGATCCAGAAAGGAATTATCAAAATTGACGGCGTCGAAGGGAGGTAGCCCTTTCCGTCGGCCATCGCCCCTCGTTCTTTTTCTGCCTTGAAGCGCCGGCGCTACGGCCGCCGGCGTCAAAGAAGCTGAGCCTCCCGTTCCCGAGGAGCGCATCCTTCTGTGGGTCGAAATCCTTTTTTCTGCTGTTTCATATAAATAACTATTGCATTGACCGAGAGAAAGAGCGATAGTAAAAAGACTTGGACTTTTAGACTTTTATGAACTTTCCCAGAAAAAAAATATCAGTGAGCGTCGCCTCCCTGGCGTTACTATCCTCCGCCTTCATCATTCTGACCTACAACAAACTGTTCTGGTCATCGCTGTTCCAGATCATCGACATCGGGAGCATTAAAGGCATGCTGCTGGCCTTCGATGTTTTTGTCATCGGCACCGGTGCTGCCACCGTTTTGTTCCTCTGTTTCGGCATAAAATATATTTTTAAGCCTTTCCTCATGTCGGTCTTCGTCCTCTCGTCCATCATCAGCTATTTCGGAGGACACTATGGCGTAGTCCTCGATAAAACCATGATCCAGAATATTATGGAGACGGACTATCACGAGGCTGCTGAATTGCTGTCTCTCTCCCTGCTCTTCCATGTCGGCCTTTTCGGCCTCCTGCCCGCGTTCGGCCTGACCTTCTTCAAGGTGCAGTTCAAACCCTTTCTCAGGGAATTTTCGCTCCGACTGCTGTCTTTCGTCCTGGCCATTCTCACCGTCGGCGGATTTCTCCTTGCTGGATCCAAGGACATCACCCTTATCGGCAGGGAGCATGCAAAACTCAGGATGTTCAAGAGTAATGGGGCAAGAGTAATGGGGTCAAATCTTCAAAAGTTACATTTTAGTTCTAAGCGCTTTAGGAGAACCCCCAGCTTCCGATCTTTCTCCAGCTGTTCCCGAAGCCGTCTGCGCTCCTGGCTGACAGACGTATAGCCCACACCGAAGATCTTCGCTATCTCTTCCCCCTTCAGCCCACCTAGTCGGTATAACAGCTCCATAGC
>JANPMZ010000440.1:0-2653 GCA_031427195.1 Nitrospirota bacterium | reverse complement strand
TCATGGATGAGCCGTGCGCCAAGCTCCTCGGCAAGGAGCGTGGTAAGGCTCGTCTTGCCGACGCCGATGGGCCCGTCGGTCACGATGTATCTGGCATCCCGCACACCGGCCGGTTTCATGATCATGGTGAAGTTCCGTTCTCGTCGCAGCGCGTTACGCGCTGGTGGTCGTGCAGATTAAGGAGCAGGTCCGAAGCGGTCTTCTGCAGCTTCGGATGAAAGACCTGCGGAGCGATCTCGCAGATCGGGACCAGCACGAAGCGTCGGGTATGCAGCAGTGGATGCGGGATCGTCAATTCCGGGGTCTCGATCATAACCAGACCGTACAGCAGGATGTCCACGTCGATCGTACGCGGTCCCCAGTGGACCGTGCGCATGCGCCCCAGCTCTTCTTCGATGGCTCGGCACTGCTTGAGCAGTTCTTCAGGCAACAGGCCGGTCTCGAGCTCTACAACCACGTTAATGAAATCGTCCTGAGCCGCATACCCCATTGGCTTGGTGCAGTACAGGGAGGAGGCACGGACAATCCTGCCGCTTTTCGCCAGCAGCGCTATGGCCTTGCGGCAATTGGCTTCTTTGTCGCCCAGATTCGAGCCCAGCCCGAGGTATGCAATGGTCGGCATGAACGACACCTTATCCTGCCTTGAGAACGCGAAAGCTTTAGTTAGCGTCTGTAATTTAATTGCCGTTTCACTTAAGATCGTCATTCCTGCGAAGGCAGGAATCCAGTCTTTCCATTTCTTTATAGCCGAGCATCTTCCTGCGAAATCCGACCCCAAAGGCTTCGTTTAACCGATCATAGCTTTCGAGAAGGATAATACTTTTGCGGCCCTATCGATAGCCTCGAAAACGTCCTCCAAATCCGGCTCCAGAATAATATCGGGATATCGGAAAGCGGTGCTATAAGGAGTCAGGATTTTTGCGTCGTCTAAAAGTTGGTTAAAGCTTCCATCTATTTCCGAGCAAAGTTCGACGAGATATGCTACATCATGAGTCCATTGCGCCGGCCGTTGCTTAAATGACAGATATGCCTTGAGCGCCTTTTCCGCGCACTGCTGTGCATGATAGATTGCCGTATCCGGTACGGGCGCATTTCCTTCCATAAGCTTTTTTGCGGACTTCAGATCGTTTTCAGCCTTGAAGAGCCATGCTTTATGCTGCTCCATAAAGTTTTATCCCTTCTTTTTTTATCTTATGGCAAAGCGTCGAAACATCTCTCGCAAGTTCTTCAAATTCGTCGGCAGTATAGACGATGATATCTTTGGCTATCTTCAACCCCTTCAATGATTCAATGCCTTTCCTTGCCCTTTTGTATGGTTTTTCATCCGAGGTGTTGACAACCACGAGCAGGTCCAGGTCGCTTTGCTGCCCGGGCGTTCCCCACGCATAAGAGCCGAAGAGGTATATTTCTTTCGGCTTATACACTTCCGCCAGTCTGTTTTTTACGACCTCTATGATATTGGGAGTCATGATTGAGCCCTTCTTTTTATATATCTTTGAAGCCTTGCCTATAGTACCACATCCGAGGAATTATCCACCCTTCAATATTTGATGTGCGTTGTTGGTTGGGCAGCACTTTTCTGCCCAATATCTTTTAAAAGCCGTCGGGCAATCATAACCGTTTTGCCCACTCTGGCTTATTATTTTACGCCAACAGCTATACGCTTCTTTGCTAAGGACAGTACTTTTCTCCCGCTTTTCTTTTCCTGTTTTTTTAAATCTTGATATATCGCATCGAGATTAAAATTAAACTTTGCGGCGTGTTCCTCGCGTACTTTCCTTACATTCTCTACTATGGTATCTTTCCACATACTTTTTAGCCTCCCATGAGTTCTTCCGGCGTGCATATAACCGGAGGCGTAAAACCATTTATGCGACATATTGTCGCTATTGCCTGTTCTCTTTCAGCATTCGCTATATGCTTGCAATTCCAGGTCAATAAATAATCCATGCCGTGAATTGCCGCAATAGATATGTGCAATTCGGCTGATAAGCTTTCTACTCCCATCGGGCATGTCTAACAATATAATACGATTCACTGCAAACCCAAGCTACTTTACCGTTTTTAGCGCCGTACTTGTCTCCGAAAACTCGGAAGGTTTCTGTTTGCCGTCGGCTTCAACAAGCTTGATGCCGCGTGTTCTCACAGAAACGTCCTTGGCCTTCGACGTTACCTGATACACGCCGCCCTGGGTCTGAACTTCGATTTCTCCAAACGGCGCGGTGCTCCCATAAACAATGATGTTCTCTTCACCAAAAGGCGGACTCACTTCAAGCTCGAATCTATCTTTTCCTGACGGCAGTTCATATACGGTCCCGCCGTTATAATAGTTGTCCGACTGATAAGGGTTCGGCAGCAGCTGGATTAGCTCGCCCGATACGTCGCGGTACAGCACGCGCGCGAAAAAGGGCTTATTGCCCTTGATATAGACCTTAACTTTCTCCCCTTGCTTATAAGCCTTTTTGTCCGTCCAGGTTTTTACGCTCAAAGGCGCGGCAGGATCATCCGCGCCTGCCGGGCTCTGTTGAGCCAGTCTTTCCATGGCCGCGATATCGGGAATGACTTCAGCTTTGATTTTCATCTTAAGGCAATCACCGGAGTTCGGGTCTTTGTACCATTCCTTTGTCGGTTCCCTGAGAAGCTTTACTTCCGC
>JANPMZ010000439.1:0-2094 GCA_031427195.1 Nitrospirota bacterium | reverse complement strand
AACGGTCTATGGCGTGGCCTCCTTTTACAAGCAGTTCCACTTCAAACCCCGGGGCAGAAATATTGTAAGCGTCTGCGTGGGCACTGCCTGCCACGTGCGGGGCGCGGGCGAGGTGGTGAAAAAGATCGAGGACTCCTTTTGCGTAAAGCCGGGCGAGACCACACCGGACCGCGCGGTTACCTTAGAGACCGTGGGCTGCGTGGGTTGCTGTGGCCTTGCGCCTGTTTTAGTGGTGAATGAGGACATCTCGGGCGAGCTGACCCCGGCCATGGTTGACGCTATCATCAGCGACATCAGAATCGGTGTATATGAACAGCCAAAGACTGACTAACAAAGAAGATATCAGCGCATTGCGCCATTCCCTTGCGCAGGGGCGGGATGCCGGCAAGCAGAAGGTGAAGCTGTGCTGCGGCACCGCGTGCCGGGCCACGGGTTCGCTCAAAGTCCTGAAAGCCCTTAAGGCGGATATGGATAAGAGCGGCACTGACGTGGGCATCGTGACTACAGGATGCCAGGGCCTGTGCCAGAAGGGGCCCCTCATGCTCGTGGAGCCCCAGGGATATTTCTATCAGAAAGTGAAGCCCTCGCATGTGCCGGCTATCGTGAGCGCCACGCTCAAGGCCGGGTTCCCGGTGCGCGAGCTTCTCTATAAAAACACGATTCTCGACAAACCCGCGCTCACTATCGACGAGGTGCCGTTTTACCAGAAGCAGCAGAGGGTCGTGCTCAAAAACAACGAATTAGTTGACCCGAACAGCATAGAGGACTATATCGCCCATGACGGCTATGCGGCGCTGGAGAAGATGCTCTTTTTCCTGACGCCGGAGGCGGTCATTGAAGAGGTGAAGGGTGCCGGCCTCCGCGGCAGGGGCGGCGCGGGGTTTCCAGCGGGTATTAAATGGGCCGCCGTGCGCGGGTCCGGCAACGGCATGAAGGTCGTTGTTGCGAATGGCGATGAAGGAGACCCGGGCGCGTTCATGGACCGCTCCATAATGGAGGGCGACCCCCATGGCCTGCTCGAGGGCATGATGATCTGCGCCTATGCCGTCGGGGCCGGGATGGGGTATATCTATGTAAGGCATGAATACCCGCTGGCGGTCAAAAATCTCGAAATCGCCATTCACCAGGCCCGTGAGCTTGGGCTTTTGGGAGAGAACATCCTCGGTTCCGGGTTCAGCTTTGACCTGATCATCCGCGAGGGCGCGGGCGCCTTTGTGTGCGGCGAGGAAACGGCGCTTCTGGCCTCCCTCGAGGGCAGGCGCGGATTTCCTGTGCAGAAGCCGCCGTTCCCGGCCGAGAAGGGCGTATGGTCCTATCCCACCTGCATCAATAATATAGAAACGCTGGCGAACGTGCCCCATATCATCCTGCACGGAAGCGCCGCATTCGCGAAGATGGGGACCGAGCGCAGCAAGGGCACCAAGGTATTCGCCCTGACCGGCAAGATCAAGAACACGGGCCTGATCGAGGTCCCGATGGGGATCACTCTTCGGGAGATCGTCTACGACATCGGCCGCCGACAGCGAGGATTTCTGCGAAGCGGCAACTGGGACGGATCAGTCCATCGGGCTTCTCCCAGCGTGCCTCGCCATCATTCCTCAGGCGACCGAGGAATAGTCGGTCAGGAGTTGATGGCCATGCAATCTGTCGACGGCCCGCGATACGCAGCTCAAGGCAAGGTTGATGACTTCATCCACTGGGATGAGTTCTGTGTTCGGGTCCGGAAGTTTCCTTCCGGACCCGGCACAGTTGGCAATCGGCTTCTGAAGATGATGAATCCTCTGACTTACTCCCTTTGTGGTGTCACAACCGAGGTGGCATTGGTCGCGCCGAGGTCACCTCTGTTGCCACCACTTGGGGAAGAGTCATCGTCGTGCCAATTTCCTTCACGGGTGATTGGTTCGGAATCACAAACCAGTGCTGCGAATTCGTAGTCCTGGGATGTGAGCCTTGGAAGCGGGTGGTTGCACCATTCCTGGGAATTGTTTGAACGGAGCGATGAATGACCAAAGCCAAGTCAGCCTTTACTGGCCTGGAATCTGGTCCTGGATTCGCTCCTCGAAAAGCATCGTCATCGGGCTGGAGGGTTCGCCC
>JANPMZ010000438.1:0-2676 GCA_031427195.1 Nitrospirota bacterium | reverse complement strand
CTGCCTTGCAGCCTCTCCTGCTGCTTCATTCGTCACCTGGATGATCTCATCGATAAGCTCGCTCTGCAGCACGCCAGGCACGAAGCCCGCGCCGATGCCCTGGATCTTGTGCGGGCCTGCGCTGCCGCCTGACAGCACGGGCGAGTCCCGTGGCTCCACCGCGATCGCCTTGAACGAGGGCTTTCTTTTTTTCAGCACGTCTGCCACGCCGGTGATCGTGCCGCCCGTGCCCACGCCTGCCACGACCATGTCCACCTTACCGTCCGTGTCCTTCCATATTTCCTCTGCCGTCGTTCTGCGATGCGCCTCGGGGTTGGCCAGGTTTTGGAACTGCATGGGGACAAAACTGTTCTTGTGCTCCAGGGAAAGCTCTTCCGCTTTGACGATGGCGCCTTGCATGCCTTTTGCCCCCTCGGTGAGGACCAGTTCCGCGCCGAAGAGGCGCAGCAGGGCGCGTCGCTCCATGCTCATGGTATCGGGCATGGTCAGGACCAGGCGGTAGCCTTTGGCGGCACAGCTAAAGGCGAGCGCAATGCCGGTATTGCCGCTCGTGGCTTCGATGATCACCGTTTCCTTGTCGATCAGGCCGGTTGCTTCCGCTGCTTCGATCATGGCCACGCCGATGCGGTCCTTGAGGCTCGACAAGGGGTTAAAGCTTTCCAGCTTTGCCACGACTTCGCCGGCCATACCGTTTGCCATACGGTTAATTCTGACAAGCGGTGTACCGCCCACGGTCTTGGTGATATCGGAAAAAATACGCATGCTGTTCTGTCTCCCTCTATGGCCCTGCGCTACTTCCTGGTGTAGCGCCCGACCAGTTCTGTTTTCGCAAGCACCTGTCCCTGTATGGCGGCTTCGAGCGCCGCTTTGGTCGCCCCAGATCCGAGCGTTATTTTCGTATCAAGAGCGTAGAACTTAAAAAATAGTACCGTTCATGCTGAATGCCGGACTCGTTATCCTCAGACCGCTCATAGCCGCCTCCGCATCCCCATGCAGGCAAAGGAACACAACAATCAGAATGACCCTTGCAGACAGAATGACCGCAGCCCGTCTGCGCATGGACAGCTCGCAGCAAAGCAGGGAAAAAGCATATCAGGTTTGGCCGTGAATGTCCATACGCCTCGGAGCGGAAAAGCTCCTTATTGATGCATAGAACTACAATACCCAACGATGCATTGTCAGGCTTGGTCGGTTGGACGATCGAGAAATGGATCACGACTCCTGTTCCTTCCCACAGGCTTTGCAGTACTTCCCCTCTACCAGCGTCGGCTGATTGCAGGCGCCGCAGGTCTTGAACTGCGCATATCCGCAGAACGGGCAGGCGTTCGATCCGGGGGGAAGGTGTTTCCCGCACTGCTGGCAAAGGCCTTTTGCGATCCGCCGCTCCATCAGCTTGTCTCGGGAAAAGAGCTTCTTCTGGAAAATATAGATGACAAAAAGGGCCATTGCGACCGCGAGAGCGATAACGAGGTAGTGCCACAGTGCAACGAGCTTCAGCGACTCCAGCAGGTCCATGAGCTTCTTCAGCAGTTTCTTCGGGATGATGTCGTAGACGGTCTCGATGATCTTGAAGAAGATCGGGATGAACGAGACGACCAGGAGGTGCGAGGAGACCAGCGTCTGGATGTCGCGGTTCTTCCTGATGCTTGCATTGTTCCAGATGAAGAAGATCGCAAAGAGCGGCAACAGGAAGATCATCTGCATGCCCAGCCTCTTGACCGGGTGCCAGAAGTACAGGGTGCGAAGATCGGATCTCAGCTTTTCCCGGTCTGCCGGCTGCAAGGTCTCCAGTTTTTCCCAGAGCAGCTTGACCTTCCCGTTTCCGCTGATTTTCTGCTCCGCTGCCTCGACCTGAGCGCGCAGGGTATTCAGGGCGCTTGTTTTCGTCTGAACGTCCTTCTTTATATTGTCGACATTCGCCTGTCCTTCTTTCTGCCTGGCTATAGTTTCCAGAAGGGAAGTATCGTAGGCCCCCTTCAGATTGCTGATTTCCCGCTGAAGGTCCTTTGCTTCGCGGACGAAGGCGCCTCGGTCTTCGAAAAGAGCGATCAATTCCTTGTTGTTCTTCATCTGGTCAAGGAGCTCAAGATAAGGCGCGCAGACCGGGTGGCGCTCTTTCTTTTTTTCTTCGCTCTGATAATAGCTGTTGTTGTGCGAGAGGATGATGCCGGAGAGATTGTCCGTCCGGTTCGTGGGGTTCCAGTCCCGGTTGATGACGAGCTCCCTGCAGGAATAGGGAATGTAGTCGTCAGGAGAGGAGAGCTGCCGGGTATGTTTATCCAGGCCGTCGAAGATCGAGGAGAGGATGAAGATGTCGAGGAAGAGAATGATAATCAGCGAGGCCTTGCTGATCGGCTGGCTGTCGAGGCTGGTAAGATTGGATTTGATCCTGGAAAACTTGTCCTTCATCGTTCCGAGTATGCTCATGGCTTCCCCTTATGATACGTTCACTTTATAATCGAGCTTTGCCTCACCGCCGGTGACCCCACGAACAGGCCGTTCTTTTCTTCACTTCCCCGGCAGCTTACACTAACTGCTACCGCCTCAGCGGCTGGATCTCCTTGTCCACGGGAAGGTATTCCTTCACCCAGTGCTTCGCGTGGTAGACGGTATAGAGCTTCTCGATAATCAGGATGATGCCGAAAAAAATGGTCCCGGGCAGCGCCGCGTCGCTCT
>JANPMZ010000437.1:0-5187 GCA_031427195.1 Nitrospirota bacterium | reverse complement strand
GGGTGACCGGCTGGACGTGGCCGTGGGTATGCTGGGACCGCATGTAAACGCTAAAGCGGGTGGAATGGAAGCAAAATCATCAGCCGATGCTTTTTTCATGCCTGCATTTGGATGGGTGAAAAAGAGCGGGCAGTCCTCATACGGCGTCGGCATGTTCTCCCAGGGTGGTATGGGTACGGAATATGATGCGACTTCCTTCATGGCAGCAGGTTCGCCTGACAAAGTGAGGTCCGAACTGGGTGTGGGCCGCATTTTGTTCCCATTAGCATACGAGGTCAATAAGAATTTCAGCATCGGTGGTTCCGTTGATTACGTCTGGGCCAGTCTGGACCTTAAAATGGCGATGAATGGTGCACAGTTTGGCGATATGGTTGCCGGTCTTGGGGGAACCCAACAATTCGGTTCCGCCAGCGGATCGATGGTAGATATCCTCACGGGTGCATTCACTGTTCCGCAGGCGATGTGCGGCGGCGTACCATGCCTGTCAAGCCTGAGCTGGGCGCGCTTCGATTTCTCTGATGACAGTCCTTTTACCGGCAAAGCAAAAGGACAAGGTTTTGGCGGCAAGTTAGGCGCTGTTTATAAGATAGGCGATGCTCTTAGTGTCGGAGCTGTTTATCATAGCAAAACCGGATTAAATGATCTGGAAGCTACCGGCGCAACGGTATCCATGAACGTCACGGGTCCTGCTACAGGCGGTGTCGCGACAACGATCCCAGTCACCGGACGAATTAAGATAAAAGATTTTCAGTGGCCCCAGATGCTTGGCGCGGGCACAGCATATCAGCCCACCAGCAAAATAATACTCGTGTTCGATTATAAGTGGATCAATTGGAAAGCGGTGATGAAAGATTTCAATATGGAATTTGTGGCGGATACGACCCAGTCTAATCCGATGGCTTCAGGGTTTGGTTTGGGCGGTCAGACCATGAATGCCACCCTGTTCCAGAACTGGAAGGACCAGAACGTGTTCATGCTCGGCGCGGGCTATAAGGTGACCAACCGGTTCACCCTTCGTGGCGGCGTGAATATTGCGAATAACCCGGTACCGGACCAGTACCTGAACCCGCTGTTCCCGGCGATCATCAAGAGCCATTACGCGATTGGCGCCGGCTACATATTCAGCAGGGCCTCAAGTACAGACGTCTCGTTCACCTATGCGCCTGAAGTGAAGCAGGTTGCGGCGTCAGGTGTGACCTCAACCCACAACCAGACCAATGCGCAGGTCATGTACAGCTATCGCTTTTAAGGTCGGCTGAAGGTCACTGCCGTAAGTTGCTTTTAAATAATAAGAACACAGGAAGCAATCCCTTTTGATAAGAGGGGTTGCTTCTTTTTTATCTTTATCCAGTGTGTCGGCGGTCCTTTGGCGTGGCGAGTCCCTTTGGATATACTTATCTTGAACGGGGACCCATTTGATGTCTGGAATAGGAAACATGCAAGGTCTCTTTCTGAACATAATCCTTGTTCTCCTGATTATGCTCCCTGCGGTCGCGCGGGGAGAGGTTCGTACCGGGGGAACCGCAACAGTCGCGGAGGGCGCTTCACCCAAGACGACCCTGGTGATAACCGCGATCGGCGATGTGATGATGCCCGGCTCGATTCAGACAGCAGTGGCAAAGCACAAAAAAAGCTATGATATCCTGTTCGAAAAGATCGCTGCCGATCTTGCTGTCGCCGATATCACCTTTGCAAACCTGGAGACGCCGGTCGATCATACCGCGGCTATTGCCGGATACCCGGCTTTTAATGCGCGGCCGGAGCTGCTGACCGCGCTCAAAAAAGCGGGGGTCGACGTCGTTTCACTTGCCAATAATCATGCACGGGATGCCGGAGCGGACGGTCTTCTGCGTACCCTTCAGAACATTGAAGCCGCGGGGCTCGTGGTCGTTGGCGCCGGCAGAAACAGGAGTGAGTCGCTTGCTCCCGTCTATCTCAGCTCGCAGGGTGTGATGACCGCCTTTCTTGCATATACCTATGGCACGAACCGCGGTTTGCCGAAAAAACGAAAGGGTGCGCCCGCGGTGAACATTCTCCGGGCCGGCTCCCGGGAAGACCTGGCTGCTGCGATTATCCAGGTAAAACAAGCTCGGACTCATGCTGACCTCGTTGTGGTCTCGCTTCATTGGGGGGATGAATACACGATCGTGCCCACCCCCTGGCAAAAGCAGGCGGCGATCGAACTGGTCGAAGCAGGCGCTGATATCATTCTTGGGCATCATCCGCACGTGCTGCAACCCATAGAATCCTATACGGCAAAGGACGGCAGGCAGACGGTCATTGCCTACAGTCTGGGGAACTTCATCTCGAGCCAGAACTACGGGGTGTCTTCAAAGAATAAAACGCATGCCAGGGCGCTGCGGGGAGATGGGGTGATCCTTACGATCACTGCGGAAAAGGAGCAGGGAAGGACGACCATCGTTCGGTCAGCAGTTCAGCCTATCTGGTCTCTTCGTGAAAAGGTCGGCGTAACCACGGTTTTCCGCCCGGTCGGCCTTTCACGGGAAATAGCAAAATTGTCCGCCGTGGCGAAGCGGACGAAAAAGGAAGAAGGCACGATGCAGTTGCTGACCTACCGTCAGCAGGTGATACTGGATACGATTCGCGCCGCTCCTGCGCCGTAACAGAATTACGAAAAAAGAACAAGTTGACTGCACCGGTATGATGGATTATGATGGCCACGGTTACGTCCCTATGAAGAACATTCTGATCGTAAAACTTTCCGCAATCGGCGATGTGGTCCAGGCCGTGCCCGCGCTCGAGGCCATCAAGAGGGCCTTTCCGGAGAGCAGCGTCACCTGGGTTGTTGAAGAGGCTGCTGCCGGCATCCTCGAAGGCCATCCCCTGATCGATACCGTGCTCGTCTCCGGCAGAAAATCATGGCTCCGGATGCTCGGACGCCCGCGCACCTTCCGGGAGGGGTTCCTGAAGATCGCTGCTTTTCTCCGGGCGCTTCGCGCGACCAGATACGATATCGCCATTGATCTTCAGGGACTTTTTAAAAGCGGGGTCCTTGTCGGGTTGGCCCGTGCCGACCGGAAGTTAGGCTTCGCCGGATCCCGTGAACTTTCTTCTTTTTTTCTGAATGAACGCCTGCCTGCTTACGACAAGAACAAACACGCGCTGGAACGATACCTTGATGTTGCCCGTTATCTGGGCGCCCGGGAGGTTTCTTCGTCATGCACGCTTCCGATCGGTCAGGAACGGTCGGCGATCGAGCAGCGGCTGTCAGATGCCGGACTCACGCGCAAACCGTTGATCGTTATGAACCCTGTGGCCCGCTGGGAGACCAAGCTCTGGCCCGTGCAAAACTTCGCAGCGCTTGCGGACCGTCTTATTGCTGAAAAACAGGCGACGATCATCTTTACCGGAAGCAGGGCAGACCATGCCATCGTGTCCAGTATCCTGAACATGATGAAACAGCATGCGGAGAATTGGGCAGGGGAGACGACGCTCAAAGAACTTGCTGCACTGGCCTCACTGGCGGACCTGTTCGTGACAACCGATACGGGTCCCATGCATCTGGCCGCTGCTGCTCATGCGAAGGTCCTGGCGCTGTTCGGGCCGACCGCTCCCTGGAGGACCGGGCCTTACGGGCCGTCCTCCATCGTTGTTCGCGCCGGACTCGAGTGCTCACCGTGCTTTAAGAGGAGATGTAACGACGCCATCCGGTGTATGGGGAGTATCTCCGTAGATGACGTTATGAGGAAGGTCCCGCTTTAGGTCAAGTGATGCAAGAGCAGTTCCTGAAGGTATGAAGTTAAGAAGGTAAGAAGTTGGGCCGCACCCGCAAAAAAGGCGAGCTGCAACTGGTTTGACCAGTGCAGCTCGTTCTGTTCCTAAGACAGAGCGGTCTTTTCGATCATGTTCACGATACGGTCCAGCGTCAGCCGCCGGTCATCGAGCGCCCAAAAGAAAAAATCATCCATGGACTTGAAGGGGCCGTAGGCCTGCAAGCGGGAATCGATCGCATCTGCCGCGTTCCTGTCTGTGCCAGCAAACTTCGAAGCTTCGTTCGCGAGTTTTGGGAAGGTCGCATACCAGACAGCATAGTGTTTCCCGAGCTTTTCCTTGAGCCGGTCCTTTAACAGGTTCAGGACCTGGCGATAAAGCCTGCTCTGGTCGCCGATAGTGTGTTCGGAGTCTATGAGAAGGGAGTGTATGCCGATCGCCTGGGTGATCTCAGTGTATTTGTTTTGGGCGAAATGCACATCGATATAGGACTTGAGCTGGTCAAGGTTCTCAACACTTGAAACGTTTACCACTTCCTGCATGGCACTTCCCCTCCCTGAGCCCGAAGAATTGTTATACCTGCTGAAAAATAGTATAGGAATTTATCGTTTGACGCAAGAGATATTTTAAAATCTGAATTTGAGCGGATGGTTTAGCCAATTTCCGCTTGCTGCCGAGAGGCAGGAGGGGTATAATTCATCACTATTTCGCGAGGGGCATCGTGTTACGCAGGGAGGTTTAAGTGAACAAGCAGGCTGTCGGTAGCAGCAACAAACAATTGTTAGTCCGCACGCTTCTGGTCCTGGCTGCTCTCGGCCTGGGAACGTTCCTATTCGCCTGTACAAGGAATGCAGAGCATAAGATCATCAGGGTCGGAGACCGTGCGCCTGAGGTCCGGCTGCAATCGACTGACGGCAAGACCGTGAGCCTTGCTGATTACCGCGGCAAGGTGGTCCTGGTGCATTTCTGGGCCACCTGGTGCCCGCCCTGTGTTGAAGAGATTCCAACCCTCGACCGGTTCTATCGACAGATCGTCGGCACTGATATCGAGGTCCTTGCCATCAGTGTTGACGGTAACGCGAATGCGTTGAAGACGTTCCTGGAGAAGAACAAAGTACATTTTCCGGTGCTGCGCGATCCAGGCAGCGTAACGGCCGGCAGCTACGGCACCTTGAAGCTCCCCGAGACCTACGTTATAGGGCGCGACGGCATAGTCCGGTACAAGGTGGTCGGGCCCAGGGACTGGTCTCTGCGCGCCAATGTGGAAATTATTCAGTCATTCCTGTAGGGGCCTGACGTTCTGTGCCGTGCAGGTTACTAATACAAACGCATTTATTTATGTTAAAAATCTCCCCTGACCCCTCTTTTCTAAAGAGGGGATAATGCGATCTCCCCCTTTGAAAAAGGGGGATTAAGGGGGATTTAAATATCTTGCATGAGTCAAACCCATAACAA
>JANPMZ010000436.1:0-5867 GCA_031427195.1 Nitrospirota bacterium | reverse complement strand
GTGTTTTTCTTGATTTTCAACGGATAGCCGAAACAACCATATTTACGGTTACTGTTTTGAACTTATCAGTTGACGAACTGGAAAGACCTCTGAGGGACGTTGATACCCGACGAGCAATTTGTCTGACCATCACTTACCCTCCAATTCTAAACCGGTGGTGGCACCCATAACATCCGGGAAGGACTAATGCGTGTCGCGTATTAACGTCCCCAAGTTCCGTTCCCAAGTTCCGAAAAAGCTAAGGACAATTTTTCTTTTAAGCGACATGGTTGATGGTCTCGTAAGAAGTCTCCGCAACGGTCATTGCGAGGAGCGGAGCGACGCGGCAATCTCGATTTTTCAGGCAAATACGAACTGCGAGATTGCTTCGCTACGCTCGCAAAGACGGCAAACAAAAAAGCTGAAGGAGTTCTCTCCTTCAGCCTGGAGTACCAGGGGGAATGTTTACGACTTCACCACCAGCACCGGACACGGCGCATGGCCGATGACCTTCTCCGCCACGCTCCCCATGAGGAGCCTGCGGAGGCCGGTCCTGCCATGCGAGCCGATAACGATCATGTCAGCCTTCTGCTCCCTGGCAAGATTGGTTATCGCCTCGAAGGCTTCGGCCTCACCCACAAAGGTTTCCGCTTTCACGCCGGCAGCTTCAGCCTGCTTTTTTACTTCAGCCACATAGCCTTTGGCCTTTTTGACCAGGTCATCGACCGCCTGAGGGGCTTCGGCATAAAATTCCGCGGGCACATCGGCAACGGAAACAACCTTCAGCTCTCCGCCGTAGGACTGTGCGAACGAAATCGCTTTTGCAGTTGACGCTACACTATACCTCGACCCGTCCGTTGCAAGCACGATGGTTTTCCAGCCCACTATCGTTCCGTTCGGCACCACCAGCACATCGCGCTGGGTATGGCCGATGACCCTAGCAGTCACACTCCCGATCAAACTGCGCTCGATGTGCCGGACGCCGCGCCGTCCCATGACAATGACGTCACAATTCTCGGCATCGGCCAGATCGACGATGCGCTCATAGATCTCGCCTTCCTCACAGACCGTTTTTACGAGCATCCGCTCGGTCCTGGCGATACGTTCCACTTCGGAAATGGCGTCCTCGCAGGGTTTCCTGAGGGCCGCCCGGATGTCCCTGACGCCGAGGGTCTCAATCTCGCCCTCGTAGGGCGGAACGACCGACGTGACCGTTATCCAGCATTTTTCTTCGTTCGCCAGCTTGAACGCCTGATGAAGGGCGTTCTTGCCGGAGTCCGAGCTGTCCACGGCAACGAGTATCTTTCTATACTTCCCCATGCTCCAATGCTCCTGACGCATGCAGCAGTTTCTCGGCCTGTTTCCCCTGCCACATGGCACGAAGGACGATGAACGCACCGAGCAGCAACGCGAAAATCATTATAGCAAAGCTGGAGTTCTTTAGCAATTTAACCGTGGTGTCGCCGAGCGTGTCGATGAGGCCGAGCTGGGAAAGATATACGGGGACCATGAGACCGCGGCTGAACAGCACAATCACCATGATGAGACCCATCACGACCTTGATCATGAAGGGCTTCACATAGGTGGTGCCGATGGCGCCGAGCTGGATGCCGAAGAGCGAACCCGCGAGGATGATCATGGCGAGCCGGATATCGACCATGCCGTGCATGGCATACTTGAGCGAACCGCCGAGACCCATGACAAAAGCGATCACGAGCTCCGTGGCTGACGCCATAAGGCTCGGTGCGCCAAGGACATAGATCATTGCAGGGACGCCCACAAAACCGCCAACGGCGATCGTGGCGGCCATCAGGCCCGTTGCAAAACCAAGAGGGATGGTGAACAAGATGGAAACGCGGGCATTGATGCTCTTGAAATAGACCATGGTGTAAGGAATGTTGATGGACTGGACCCACGTTGCGAGCTTGCCGGCCTTCTCTTCCGAGTTGGCATTGCCTGATCTATACGTCTGCCAGGCATCATAGAGCACAAAGCCGCCCACCGTTGCCAGGATCACGACAAAGGCAACACTCACATAGAGGTTGGAGCCGGCATCGCCGTAGGTCGCCTTGATTTTTTCCTGGATTCCTGCGCCGTACAGGACGCCTGCTTCAGCCGATACACCGAGTATGAGGCCGAGCTTCACGTCGACCTGGCCATACTTGAAACGCTTCATAGCGCCCACGAGCGCCTTGGGGAACTTGTGGCACATGTTGCTTGCCACCGCCATAAGGCCCGGGACGCCGAGGCTCATCATGCCGGGCGTGAGCACAAAAGCGCCGCCGGAACCGATAAAACCGCTGACCAGACCCCCTACAAAACCCACGCCGAAGAGATAGAGGATCGTGATGGCGTCCAGATTGATGAAACCCGTCGCAATATCGTGCATGTTACTTTACCTCCCTTTTTTTGCGTGCAGCCTCGACGCCCAGAACGGTCCAGAAATGTCCGGTGAAACCGCCGTGAAAGTACGAGAATACGAATGCGACTATGATCGGCAACAATGCATACCATCCCCCCTGGGCGAAGGTGCTGTTGATCATATCCTGTTTCATCAGCAGGGTCGTATAGAGCGCTATGGAGACGATGCCCATAACGATCATTGCAGCCACCGGCTTTTTTCTTGTAGTGCTTTGTGCCATTGTAATTCCTCCTTATATAATGACTGATGCTCTTATATTTTATGCGCGAGGTGTTGTCTTATGAATCTATTCCGAAATCCGCAATCCGAAATGATTCACCCCGCTTCCATCACCACCACGAGCGGGCATTTCAGCTTCTGCCACAGTTCCGAAAGCGTTCTGTCCTTCTTGTTGCAGTCCATATCCAGGCTGTTCGGAGATTCGATGATCGCGAATGCGATCTCCTTATCTTTTCCGGTATGCTCGATGATCTGCTGTTTGAGACAGCCGGTCCGCAGGATGAGACGAAAAGGAACTCCTTCCGCTCTCAATGTTTCCTGGAAGCGCGTGAGCTCCGCATCAGAAAGGACAACACTGCCTGACGGTACTGACCCGGATGAGACGAACAGGATGTCGAGCTGGGCATTGATCCTTTTTGACGTGTTCAAAGCATACTTGAGTGTTTTGGCGTCGATCCGCCCCTGCTTAAGCCCGAGCAGCACCCGTCGCCCTTCACTCAGCAGGGACCGCGCGGTTTCCGGCTCCCCTTCTTCCGCAAAGGTCACGGCCGCCATCACGTCCTCTATCTGTTTCATCATCTTCTTCAATCTGTCCATCCCCATGATCGGACCTCGGTGAACATCGGTGCGTTAGCTGGCCCGGAGTTCCTTGCGTGCTGCCGGGCGCTTCCGGTCGCGCGTTGCGGGCCTGTCGGACTTCCGAAGAGTATCTTCCTTCATAATCTGCCGCGCGGTCTCGAATTCACCGGCTTCCGCAAATGTAGCTGCCACCATCGTTGCTTCGAACTTCCTAAGTAAGCTCTTCATTTTGCTGCCTCCTTTGTGCATAAGATACTTCCCCTATTACAACTCCCGTGCCAAAGAAAGAGCGCTTTGTAACACATTGATAACAGATATAAATTAGTGGTCACCCCTATCTGGCCTTTCGTCCGAAATGTTTTACTTTGCAATAGGCCCTTGACCATGAGGTTCTTAGTCGTTGAATTGTAAAGATTAATTTAAGTGTTGCATCGTAACTGAAAACGTTGTATTTTGTAACACTCCAATGAGTGGGCGGTGGATCGATGAGCTTTTTCAAAAAATCCGGGGACAGTGAACAACAATCAATCGTTGCCGACCTGAGGCGCAAGGTCGCTGACGCCCAGATGCCTGCGGGTGTCGGGAAGATCGCTGAGCAGGAACTGGAGATGCTCATCAAGATCAGCCCCGCTGCTGCCGAATACTCCATCGGCCTCACCTACATCGATTACCTGGTCACCCTTCCCTGGAACAAAAAGACCGAAGACAACCTTGACCTGGGGCGCGCCGAACGGCTCCTGAACGAGAACCACTACGGCCTGAACAAGGTCAAAGAACGCATCCTGGAACACCTGGCCGTGAAGGTCATGCGGCTGAACCGGAAGCCGCTCATCCTGGTAGTCGACGATGAAGAGATCGCGCGCAAGAACCTCGAACATGTTCTGAGCAAAGAGCAGTATGAAGTGGTCACGGCTGTTGACGGCGCTGACGCGCTCCGGAAGCTCGAAGCTCATGAGTTCGATGTGGTCATTACCGATCTGAAGATGGCGTCCCTGGACGGCATGGAACTGCTCGAAAAAGTCAACGGCCGTTACCCGGACATCAAGGTGATCGTGGTGACCGGCTTTGCCTCGATCTCTTCCGCCATTGAGGCGGTCAAGAAAGGCGCCTTTGATTATATTGCCAAACCTTTCAAGCTCGACGAGGTGCGGAACGCCGTACGCAAGGCGCTTGAGAAAAAAGCCGTGGTCAAGAACACCAAAGGCTCGGTCCTCTGCTTCTCCGGCCCTCCCGGGACCGGCAAGACCTCCGTCGGCAGGGCCGTGGCACAGGCGCTCGGAAGAAAATTCACGCGCATCGCCCTGGGCGGCATGAAGGACGAGGCCGACATCCGCGGACACCGCCGGACCTATGTGGGCGCAAAGCCGGGCCGCATCATCGAAGAACTTCACCGCCTGGAGACGTCGAACCCCGTGATCATGCTGGACGAGCTTGACAAGGTCGGCCATGACTTCAAAGGCGACCCGGCCTCGGCGCTCCTTGAGGTGCTCGACCCGGAACAGAACCAGGCCTTCGTCGACCATTATCTTGATGTGCCCTTCGATCTTTCGAGCGTCATGTTCATCGTGACTGCCAACCTGCTCGATGCCATCCACGCTCCCCTCCGGGACCGCATGGAGGTGATCGAGTTCTCGGGCTATACGCAGGAGGAGAAGGCGCAGATCGCAACGCGTTTTCTGGTGCCGAAGCAGATCAAGGAAAAAGGCCTGTCAACGAACCGCGTCGGCTTTGCCCCTGAGGCGGTGCAAAAGATCATTCAGGAATATACGCGCGAGGCCGGCACCAGAAGCCTGGAGCGAAAGGTCGCCACGATCTGCCGGAAGATCGCCAAGGAGTCGCTCCAGGGGGAGGCTGACGGCGGGGTCCGCGTCACGCCCGAACAGGTCGAGCACTTTCTGGGAAAGCGGAAGTATCACTTCGAGGTCATCGAGGAACAGGACCGGATCGGCGTCACGACCGGACTGGTCTGGACCGGGGCGGGCGGGGACATCATCTTCGTCGAAGCGGCCCGGATGAAAGGCGACAAGGAACTGATCATCACCGGTTCGCTCGGCGAAGTAATGCGCGAGTCAGTGCAGGCCGCGCTGAGCTATATCAGGAGCAGCGCCGCCGCCTTCGGGATCGACGAGAACTTCTTCGAGCGCCAGGACATCCATATCCATGTGCCGGGCGGCGCCATCCAGAAGGACGGCCCGTCAGCAGGCCTCACGATCGCCGTGGCGCTTCTGTCGCTGCTCACCAAACGACCTGCCCGGCGCGATGTGGCCATGACCGGCGAGATCACACTGACCGGAAGGATCCTGCCGGTGGGCGGGATCCGGGAAAAAGTGCTTGCGGCGAAACGCGCGAAGGTGGCCATCATCATCATGCCGGCAAAGAACCGGATCGACGTGGAGGAGCTTTCGGAAGAGATCAGGCGCGGTGTCACGATCAAACTGGTCGATACTGTGGCCGAGGCTGCGGAGGCGGTCCTGAGATAAACATGTTCACCTATAAACCCAGCATACGGCAGAAGATACGGTTCGGTTATTACGCGGTCGTGGTGATGATCGTGGGGCTGTCCATATTCACCTACATGGAGCTCAACTATCTCGAAAAGAAAATCATGTTCGGCGAGGCGATCTCCGAGTTCTTCGACACCACCCTCGAGATCAGGCGGTTCGAGAAA
>JANPMZ010000435.1:0-1547 GCA_031427195.1 Nitrospirota bacterium | reverse complement strand
ATAACGTCGGTCACGCGAGACGATCTTCCCGACGGCGGAGCAGAAATTTTTGCAGCAACCATCAAAGCGATCCGCAATTCATCTCCAGATTGCCGCGTCGAGGTTCTCATACCGGATTTCCGCGGATCGGCTGCGTCGCTCACAACCGTTCTGAATGCGTCGCCCGATGTGCTGAATCATAACCTGGAAACTGTGCCTTCTCTGTATGCGCGGGTAAGACCCCAGGCGTTGTACCTCCGTTCCCTTGAATTGCTGTCGAGGGCCCGTCAATTCGGGGCTGTAACGAAAACCGGACTTATGCTCGGGTTAGGGGAGGGTTCGGATGAAGTGAACTCGGTCATGCATTATCTACGCAGCGTCGATTGCCAAATTCTTACGCTCGGCCAATATTTGCAGCCCGGCAGGAACCACCTGCCCGTTGAAAAATATTATTCACCTGACGAATTTACATCTTTCCGTGAAGAGGCCATGTCTTTAGGATTCAAACACGTTGTGGCAGGCCCGCTAGTACGGAGTTCCTATCATGCGAATGACTATTGCGCGGAATAAATAGAGGGTAGATCCATTCAAGTACATAATACCGCTTCGAATTATATCAATCGAACAATATTGATATTGATTTGACAAATTGTACGATTCGACGTAAACTATTGACATGATTCAACGAAAAATGCACAATACCTTGGTTCGTCTTGCAAAAGGGTTTCCGATCATAGCCATTACCGGTCCTCGCCAGTCAGGCAAAACCACGCTTGCCATGGCGACCTTTCATGACTCCACTTACAGATAGAGGCAGGGAGAAAAAATGCCCCAAACTACGTTAAAAGATGAGATTGTCCGGGAGCTCAAGAATCTACCGGTATCGCAGGCAAAAGAGGTTTTGGATTTTATCTGTTTTGTCAAACATAAGGAAACCTTGTCCCTGATTGATCCTACCCAAGCGTACTTTTATACACCTAAATGGAAAAAGATGGAACTCGCTGCGGAGAAGGACATAAAGGAGGGGAGGGTTTCCGAGTTATACGCCGAGTACGAAACAGATCGGCTGTTCGCGGATCTAAAAAAAGGTAAGCGAAAGGCAGGAAAGTTAAAATCCGCAGGACTAAAACATTCGATAAGACTTTCCTAAAACTCCCTGCGCAGGTTCAGCAAAAAACCGAAAAAGCCGTCAAACTATTACTCCTCGACTTTTATCATCCATCATTGCACACTAAAAAAATGATCGGGCAGAAGGATATTTGGGAAGCCCGTGTGGACTATCATTGCCGGCTCACGTTTACCCTTGACCATGACATGATCATTCTGCGCGTGGTCGGCAATCACGAAGATGCCTTGAGGAATCCATGAGAACTATCTATTACGAATAGTCGCCGATCCATTTTATGAATTCGACGCTGTTTTTTACCGCGAGGATTTAGTTTGGACGCTTCCATGACTTTTTTAAGAATAGCGTCGTCTATTGTCAAGAGTGGTCTTCATGATACCCCCTCGTATTTTATTTGGCCTTTCGTGGATGGTCTTCGCGGTAGGAAAGATAAAATGCTATC
>JANPMZ010000434.1:0-2175 GCA_031427195.1 Nitrospirota bacterium | reverse complement strand
CCTGCGGCTCAAGTTCGGCATGAGCAGGACGGAAAATACGGTGAACACCTGCATTATCATCATGGAAGTGAGGGTGGACAGCGAGACCACGATCCTGGGCGCGCTGGCAGACTCGGTGCAGGAAGTGATCGATCTTGAGTCGGAGCACATCGAACCGGCTCCGCGGATCGGGACGAAGCTCAAGACCGAGTTTATTATGGGGATGGGCAAGCAGAACGACAAGTTCATCATCATCCTCGACATCGACAAGATCTTCTCGACCGAGGAACTGGCCCTGGTGCAGGAAGGCCAGGTCGAGGCCGCGGAAGAGTCAGCGCAGTAGGCGGGAAGACGAACCGAGATATCTCTATTTTCCGGAGAAATGACATGAAAAAAAGCATCAGCAGCACTCTCTTCGTAATCCTGATCCTCATTGGCTTTACCGCATCTGGATTTGCATCCGACAGCCCGCAGCCCTCGGTATGCCATGACAAGGACGCAGTATGCAAGGAGTTCGAAACACTCGTGCAGAACGAGCAGTATACCGCAGCCATCAGCAAGATTGACCCGAAAGCCGCATATTCGGAAACCACCCGCCAATACATTGGTAAGGCATATCTGGGGCTCGCGGCGGCGGAGAACAACACCCCGGAGCAGGAGGAGCAGTACTGCCGAAAAGCACTCGAGTACGGCGCTGTCCAGGCATACATGGGGCTGTACTTTGTCACGGTGCAGAAGGACCCTGAAGCAGCCCTCGGCTATCTGCGTCAGTACGTGGCAACCAAGCCCCGCGACTCGGTCCCCTATGTCATCCTGGGAGAAGCGGAGCTCGCGAAAAACCATTACCGGGAGGCAGACGCCTTCCTTCGCGCATCAAAAAAGGTGGCCCGCGCCAACTCGCCGCGCGTGGACTGGATGCTCTTCAAGGCAAATTATCTGCTGGGGAATTACGAAGATGCCGCCCGGATGTTCGAAAGCGCCACGGCAAGCGGGCAGTTCGACGGCCAGGTGAAAGAACTCGCGTCAGATGTGCGCTTCTCCGGCATCGGGAACCGAACCGAGTTCAAGAAATTCCCTCAATTCACGAACACTGCCGCACGCCCCTAACGAAAGCCTTGCCCTATTTCATCAAGGTTTCCGCTCATAGCGAATGATTGCATAGGGTATCTCCTCCATTACTTCCTCCCGGCTGATCTCGGTGAATGTTGCCGGGATCTCCGGGAAGAAGGTGTCTCCTTCATAGAAGCGGTGGACCACCGTAAGGCAGATGCGGTCAGCCAGCGAAATCGTCGCGCGATAAAGCAATCCTCCGCCGCAGATGAATACCTCATCCTCGTTGCTGCACAGACTTAACGCATCGGCAAGGCTGTAGACCACTGATGCGCCCTCGACGTGAAAGTCCCTTTGCTCCGTCAAAATGATGTTCTTCCTGCCTTGAAGCGGACGGCCGATGCTTTCAAAAGTCTTCCGTCCAAAAATAACCGGATGCCCCATCGTGATCTCACTGAAGCGCTTTAGATCAGAGGGTATTGACCAGGGAATCGTGTTTCCAGCGCCGATGACGCGGTTCTCGGACATGGCGGCGATAAGAGATATGATCATGAGTCTCCACGAGTAAACGGTCGAGGTGCGGTCAACCTGAAAAGAGCTTTTGGACGCAGATAACATCTGATGAACGCGGATGAAGACAGAAAAATAATTATAAACTTTTTTATGTTAACTGAGCATTGTCCGGTTAAGGGATTGCATCCGGGTAAAATGCGGTATCATCGCTTAATAAATCCCCCCTAACCCCCCTTTGCCAAAGGGGGGGGAACTCATGCTTCCCCCTTTGAAAAAGGGGGATTGAGGGGGATTTGGACGTTTTGATTGATATCGCAATTTCTTAACCGGACAATGCTGATGTTAACTGATCATCTCCCTTGTGGAGAGGGTTCTTTTTCAGCTTTTATCAGCGAAAATCTGCGTTCATCTGCGTCCATACGCCGTTCTTTTGGTGTAAAAATAAACTCCCGCCCAAAACTGCATGGGCAGGAGTTATCGTTCTGATTGTGGTCATCAGGCGCCGGATCGTCGGGCCGCCAGAGCGACGAACTGATTTACCGCACCAGCAGGTACAGCAGCACGGCAAGGCCGGCAAGCACGCCAATGGCGGTCTCATGCTCCGAGTTTTCCTTCACCACCGCAAAGCTCCAG
>JANPMZ010000433.1:0-2293 GCA_031427195.1 Nitrospirota bacterium | reverse complement strand
TGAGCGCCAATATGCTCGACGTCCACATGAGCGGCACCAGTTCCGTGTGGCCCTCAAGCCCCGCATACAAATAGACAAAGGGGTGCTGGTGTCCTGGAATGCCGCTGTAGAAGGCCGTGAAGAACTCAAGGCCCAGCAGGAACACGTTGGCGAACATTGCATAGGACACGATCTTGCCCAGTGCCTGGATCGCCTCCTTGCCCGGATCGAACTTGGTCAATTTCCGCACGATCAACGCAAGGATAATGAGCAGGGCCGGGCCGGCGGCAAAGGCTGAGGCGAGGAACCGGGCCGCCATGACAGCCGTGAGCCAGAAGTGCCTGCCCGGAATACCGGAGTACAAAAAAGCCGTGACCGTGTGGATGCTGATCGCCCAGGGGATCGAGAGGTAGATCCAGGGCTTGATCCACTTCGGCGGTGCCACACCCTTCCGGTCCGCTCCCAGGGTGACCCAGCCGACCACGGCGTTGATGACCAGATAGCCCATCAGGACCAGGGAATCCCAAAACATGACAGAACCCAGCGTGGGATGGAGGAGCACGTTCGCGATGCGCATGGGCTGGCCCATGTCAACGAAGATGAACAGGATGCACATGGTAACCGCCGAGATCGCCAAAAACTCTCCCAGAATCACGATCTTCCCGAATTTTTTAAAATCGTGCAAATAGTACGGTATGACGAGCATCACGGCCGAAGCCGCGACACCGACCAGGAACGTGAACTGGCCGATATAGAGCCCCCAGGACACGTCGCGATGCAGACCGGTTATCCCTAACCCGTAAAAGAACTGCTGGAGATAATAGTAAACACCGATCGCGGACAGGGCGCTCAAAAAGAACACCCAGGCCCAGTATTTCTTGCTCCCCTCTAATGCTTTCTCAAGCATGGTCGCCTCCTCCTATGAGATAGTAAATGGACGGCCCGGTGCCGAGATCGGGTTTGCGCCTGATCGTGTACTTGTTCGCCACGATCGCCCTGACCTCGGAGTTGGGGTCTTCCAGGTCGCCGAAGAGCAGGCCGCCTTGCGGAGCAGCCTCGACACATGCGGGAATCTTGCCTTCCGAAAGCCGCTCGGAGCAGAAGGTGCATTTTTCCACAACGCCCTTGGTCCTCGCGGGGTATGTTTTGTTCACATTTTTGATGAACGGCAGAGGATCCCGCCAGTTGAAACTCCGGGCGCCGTAGGGACAGGCCGCCATGCAGAACCGGCAACCGATGCAGCGGTGCATGTCCTGCATGGTGATGCCGTCGGCAAGCTTAAACGTTGCCTTGGTGGGGCAGACACGAACGCAGGGCGGGTTGTCGCAGTGGTTGCAGAGCACGAAGAACGGCATTTCTTTCATATGCTCGTTCATGTACTTATTGTCCTGGCCAGGGAATGCCCGCTCGTAGGACGCCTGCCAGATCCACTTGATCTCGTCCTTCCTGTTGACCGAACCATCCGGATTCCTGAAGTCCGGTACATTGTGGGTCTGGTGGCACGCTGTAACGACCTTCTTGACATCTTCTTCGGACTTGAACTTGCTCATGTCCACGACCATTGCCCACCGCTTTGCGGTCAGCGCTTCCTTGTTTTTCTCCACCTGCGGGGGTGTAAGCCCCTGTTTGAGTGACAGATTGGCGGCTGAGGTAACGGAGGCGCCTAATCCCAGGATGGAGGAGATACCGGCTATTTTCAGAAATTGTCTCCTGTCCATGCTCATGATTTCGTCTCCTCCTTTTCAACCGGCGCAATATGACAATCCCAGCAGTACGGTTTGACCGACAGGTAGGTGTGGCATTCGTCGCAAAACTTCTTTTTGTTCGAATGACACTGCATGCAGCCGTTCTGGAGGCTCATATTGAACCGCTTGCCGTTCGCAGTGCTTATATACCCACTATTATAATCGCGGACCACGGAGTCACGCCAGTCGTTCAAGAGCTGCATGTGTTCCGTGCGCATGAATTCCTTGGACTCCACGCATTCCTTTTTGCCATGCACCTTCTCCCACTCCAGGATCGTGGGAGTGTCTGTTTTCGGTTCTGGCGCCTTCGCGCCCTTCCCCATCACCATATTGAAGGTGAACGGGAAGGTCGCCAGTGCCACAAAAACCAGGAGCCCGAGAAATATTTTTCCGCCGTCATAGATTTTCATCAGGCTTTCTCCTCCTTCTGTTCGATTCCCGGAAGAGGTACGCCGCGCAGGTCAGTCGTCCTCTCCTTCTCGCCCGTCATGACAAGGGCGTTTGCCACAAGCTCGTGGAGACCGCAGACACCAACGCTGGGAACCCAGTATTCCATCAGGGCTTTGAGA
>JANPMZ010000432.1:0-7323 GCA_031427195.1 Nitrospirota bacterium | reverse complement strand
GGCAGGGCGGTCTTGGCGCAAGGAACAACGGCATCAAGTCTCCAGATGATTGGAATGCCGTGGCAGAGGCTTTCGGCATCGCACCGGACCGGCTTGTTACGGTGAACCAGGTGCATGGCGAGGCAATCGTCACGGTCGATGGACAGAATTATTCAGGCATGCGCAGAGCGCAGGCAGACGCCCTGATCACGAACGTGCGCGGGATCGCCATCGGCATCGAGACCGCTGACTGTGTCCCGATCCTGCTCATTGACCCGGCCACGCCGGCCATCGGCGCAGTGCATGCAGGCTGGCGCAGTACGGTACAGAAGATCGTGCAAAAGGCGGTAAAAAAGATGCAGGACGAGTTCGGTTCCGACCCTTCCCGCATGATCGCCGCCATCGGCCCGGCCATTGGGTTCGAATGCTATGAAGTTGATGAGCCGGTGATGGGGCCGGTGCGGGAAAGCTTTTCGTTCTGGAAAGAGGTCGCCATTCCCCGCTCAAAGGACAAGTGGGGGCTGGATCTGGTGAAGCTGAACAGCATGGAGCTGCTTCAGATCGGCCTGGCTGAAAAGAACGTCCATGCGCTCGGGATCTGCACGTCCTGCAGAAAAGACCTGTTCTATTCGTTCCGGGTCGAAGGCCGGACCGGCAGGATGCTGTCGGCGGTGATGCTACAGAACGGCAAATAACCTTTGACACTGAAAATGCATGATGTCTTATGATTTCCACAGATACATCATATAAAATCAGTGAAGATCAGTGTCAAAAAAAGATTCAGAGATACCTGTTATGTCAGTTTCTGATAATTATATAATAGTCATGAACAGGATCGCCGCAGCAGCGCAGCGGGCGAACAGAGATTCTGGATCGGTGAAGCTCGTTACGGTTACCAAGACCGTCAGCATCGAGAGGATCCGGGAAGCACTGTCTTCCGGCGCCACGGTCCTTGGCGAGAACCGGGTGCAGGAAGCGAAAGAGAAGATCGAGCAGCTCGGTCAGCCTGCCAGCTGGCATCTGATCGGCCATCTCCAGACGAACAAGGCGAAATATGCGGTAAAGCTTTTCGACCTCATCCACTCGGTGGACAACCTGGAACTTGCAGCGGAGCTTGACAAGCAGGCAGCAAAGATCAAGAAGGTCCAGGAGGTACTGATCGAGGTGAGCATTGCGAACGAGGCTGCCAAGGCAGGGGTGGGCATTGACGATGCGGTAAGCCTGGTCAGGCGAGTAGCGATGCTCAAAAACATCAGGATCAAAGGTCTTATGACCATGCCGCCCTATTCGGACAACCCAGAGGACTCGCGCCCCTATTTCAAAAAGCTGAAGGAACTTTCTTCTATCATATATAGAGAGAACTTTCCCGATGTTTCGATGGCCGAGCTCTCCATGGGCATGAGCGGGGATTTTGAAGTTGCCATTGAAGAAGGCGCGACTATGGTGAGGGTCGGAACGGCGATTTTCGGAGAACGGTGAATCTGAAAGGTAAGATGGTGAGAAGGTAAGATGGTGAGAGGATGGAACTATGGTTGTGCGAAGTTCCTAACCGCTCACCATCCCAACTTCCCAATTTCAAGGTAGTATCCGGAGGTGCTATGTCGATATTTAAAAAAGTTGCATTCCTCGGGGGCGGCAACATGGCCGAGGCGCTCATCAAGGGCATGTTATCCGCAGAGGTGGCTACCTCCCGCCAGATGGTGGTGACCGATACTTCTTCGGCACGGCTCGACTATCTCAAAAAGTATAACATCAACAGGGCGAAGAGCAACCAGGAGGCGGTGCAGGAGGCGGAGATCGTACTGCTTTGCGTGAAACCCCAGGTGATGGATGCTGTGTTGGCGGAGATCGCGGCTACGGCCGACTCCAGGAAGCTCGTGATCTCAATTGCCGCAGGCATCACGATCGCTCGCATTGAAAAAGCGCTCACCTCTAATCCCCGGGTCATTCGCGTGATGCCGAATACGCCTGCGCTGGTCCTTTCCGGAGCAGCCGGTCTGGCAAAGGGAAGCAGCGCGACGAACGAGGATATGGCGCTGGCACTCGAGATCTTCAGCGCTGTGGGCAAGGCTGTTGTTGTTGACGAGAAATTGATGGATGCGGTGACAGGGCTCTCCGGGAGCGGTCCGGCCTTTGTATTTACGGTTATCGAAGCATTATCCGATGCAGGCGTGAAGGTCGGCATACCCCGGCAGCTGGCTCTTGAGCTTGCGGCACAAACGGTTTTTGGTTCGGCAAAGATGGTGCTCGAGACCAAAGAGCATCCTGCCAGGCTCAGGGACATGGTGACCTCTCCCGGCGGCACGACCATCGCCGGCATGCACGAGCTGGAGAAGGGGAAGCTCCGGGCAGTGCTGATGAACGCAGTGGAAGCGGCAACTAACAGGAGCATGGAGCTTGGCGGAAAGACCGTGAGTGCGCCCAGGGCACGGGGTGGAGCCAAAAAAGCCGTACGCAAGGCCGCAAAAAAAGACGCGAAGCGAAAATGAACTGTCCTTTGCGCAGGAATGACGAAATAAAGGGTCGCTGCCGATGGAAATGGCCGCGGCCCTTTATTGCTGCAGGAGCCCTAAATTTTTCATTTTTGTGCGAAGCTGTTTTCGCGAAATGCCGAGCACGTCCGCAGCCTTGCTCTGGTTCCAGTCGGTGTTGTTCAGTGCCTTGATGACCAGCCGCTTTTCCGTCTCAAGGAGATTCATCTCATCGAAATTCACGCGATCCGGTGCGGCCTTGTCCTGGAGCTTCGCGGGAAGGTATTTGGGGGAGATCGTGATGTTGGGGCAGAGAATGTATGCCCGCTCAACGATATTCTGGAGTTCACGAACATTGCCCGGCCAGTCATAGGCGAGAAAGGCGTTCAGCACACTCTCCTCCAATCCCTTGATCATCTTGCCTTCCACCTGGTCCAATTTTTCGAGAAAGTGGTTCGCGAGGAGCGGAATGTCATCCCGCCGTTCCCGAAGCGGCGGCATTTTTATGGTGACGACATTGAGCCGGTAATACAGGTCCTCACGGAAGTTCTTGTGCAGGAGCTCCTGGTCAAGGTCCTTATTCGTTGCGGCGATGATGCGCACGTTCAGCTTGATCCTGACGGCGCCGCCGACCCGCAGGATATCCCGCTCCTGGAGGAACCGGAGCAGCTTCTTCTGCAAATTCAGGTCGAGATCGCCGATCTCGTCGAGAAACACCGTGCCGTTGTTCGCATGTTCCAGGAGCCCGGTCTTTTTTTCATGCGCGCCGGTGAACGCCCCTTTTTCATGGCCGAAGAGCTCGCTCTCCATGATCTCCGCGGGGATGGTTGCGCAGTCGATCGTGATAAAGGGCCCGCCCGCCCGGTCGGAGTCCACATGGATCGCACGCGCGACGAGTTCCTTGCCGGTCCCGCTCTCACCGATGATGAGAATATTCGACTGGGTCTTCGAAACCATGCGGACCATATCAAACACGTCCTGCATGGCCGGGCTCTTCCCGATGATGTTGCTGAAGGTATACTTTTCCTTCAACGCCGACCGCAAGGTGATATTTTCCCGCTTCAGCTCGTACTTTTCCAGGGCGGCCTTGATGACGGCGAGGAGCTCGTCGGGATTGATCGGTTTGGTCAAATAGTTGAACGCGCCTTTTTTCATGGCAGCGACGGCATTTTCTATGCTGCCGAAGGCCGTGATCATGATGACCGGGAGATCAGGGTTGATGTATCTGATCCGATCGAGAAGGTCGATGCCGGTCATGCCGGGAAGCTTCAGGTCCGTGATGAGGAGATCGTATCGGTTCTGGTTGAATTTTTCGAGCGCCACTTCGGCTGACGGGGCCGTATCGACACGATAGCCGCTGTCCCGCAGCGTCAGGGAAACTACCTTGAGGATGTTCTTTTCGTCGTCCACGATGAGAATGCTATAGTTTTCCATATTCCATTATCGGCAGTTCGATCGTAAACCGGGTGCCTTTGCCGGCTTCGCTTTCAACCGCGATCGTGCCCCGGTGTTCCTTCACGATCCGGTCGACGATGGCGAGCCCCAAACCCGAACCCCGCGTTTTCGTAGTATAGAACGGTTTGAAGATATTTGCAATCTGATCTTCCGTCATGCCGGCGCCCGTATCCTGGACGGACAGCCGGATGCCGACGCGCGTGCGTTCCGTCGCCAGTGATATCGTGTTGCCCGCGGTGGATGCGTCGATCGCATTCAGCAACAGGTTCAGCAGGGCCTGCTTCATGGCGGAAACGTCGCACGAGCTCGGAGGGAGGTTCTCGTCCGTCAGGACGATCACTTCGATATTTCTGTCCGTCGCCTCCTGCCGGATAAGCCCGACCGTGGACCGGACGATGGCGTTGACGTCGCAGGATTTCAACGCCAGCGGCGCGGGCTTCGAGAACCCCAATAAGCCCGACGTAATATCGTTCAGCCGCATCACTTCTTCCTCAATGATCGAGAGAAACTCGTTTAAAATATCGCCCGGGAAGTTCTTCTTGAGGTAGGACGCGGCGATGCGGATGGAGTTGAGCGGGTTCTTTGTTTCGTGGGCCACGGTGGCGGCCATTTCACCCAGGGCCGACAGCCGTTCCATCCTCGATTTTTCCGTGTTCGCCTGTTCCAGTTCACGCAGATTATAGCGTAGGTCGCTGAGTATCTGGTTGAACACCTCAACGAGCCCGTGGATCTCATCCCCGCAGGATTCCTTATACACCACGCAGTTCCGGCAGTCGCCGATCTTCTGCGCAAAGGCGCCCTGGACCGTGCCATGGCAGAAGGTCCCGGCAGTCGCCCAGCACCGCACCTTTCCGTATGAGGGGCATTCCTTTTTGTCGCACCCCAGCCGTTCCCAGCACTTAACGATTCTTGGGTTCTCCACCTCGACGTTGAGGTTGCCGCTCTGGACAGCGATCATCCGCTCCTTCAGCTTCCGGAGGGGCTTGGTCAAAAAATTGGAAACCGCAAAGGCGCCGATGACCCCGCTGAAGAGCATGATCCCCGTGATCATATAAATGTACGTTCTCAGGTTCTTCAGCCGCGTCTCGATCATGGCATCGACGGCGTTCATCGCGTAGCCGATCGTTGCCAGGCCGAGGACCTGATCGCCGATCCTGATCGGGACCGAGAACTCCTTGACCGGCAGGTCTTCGTAGCGGTACTCCCGGATGAGCTCCCTGCCGTTAGTAAGGGTTTCCGCGAGCCCCGGATATGGCTGCTGGTCGAGGCGCACGCCGAGGAAGGACCGCTTCGTGTGCGCCGATATAACGCCGCTGCCGTCGGCGATCAGCGCATAGGCGCTCGGGGCGACACCCGAGACGGTGTTCACCAGTTCTTCGAGCCGGAGGGGGTCGAAAACGAGCAGGAACGCGGCTGCGTCGTGGGCAAGATTTCTCGTCATGGCGAGATTGCTCTCTGCCGCGGCCTGACGCAATGATTCCTTCTGATAGTTGACGACCAGGGTCGCCACCCCGAACATGGTCAGGCCGATGAGCAGCGCAACGGCTATGGAAAACTTCACGTTGAGGCTCAGGTTATTTATCTTCATATTGCTGGATCCGTTTCCGCAGGGTGTCGAAGTCCCGGTCGCCAGCCGCCTTGAACCCGGTGAGCCCGGCCGCGGAAAGGACGCGGCGGTCATCGAGCTCAAGCAGGTATTTCCGGACGAGCAGGGTCATGTCGGCGTCGGTCTTCCGCGCCGCCGCGAACGG
Source organism: Nitrospirota bacterium (assembly GCA_031427195.1). Classification (GTDB taxonomy): domain Bacteria; phylum Nitrospirota; class UBA9217; order UBA9217; family UBA9217; genus GWC2-56-14. Next base: position 1,667 of record JANPMZ010000432.1, on the reverse strand, counting down.
CCAGTTTGCGATATAGGGCGTCGTGGCAATGATCCTGATCTTGTTCAGATCAACCTCTTCCTTCAGCACGTCGAGGGCCGATTCTCTTACAAACCCGGCATCGACCTTTTTCCGGTACACGTTCAGGATGACTTCCTCCTGCCGCTTCCCCTCGGAGAGCCGGAGGTCCTTGAATACGTCGATCCCATTCTCGTTCAGCAGCAGCTTCTGCGCCAGAAACCCGCCCGCCGACTTGTACGAGACAACCATGATGCGCTTGCCTTTGAGGTCCTCGATGGTCTTGATCGCGCTGTCCTTGTGCGTGATGATGATGCCCCGGAAGATATCGCCGGAGTTCTCCAGGATGGTATTTGCAAAAGCCGTCAAATATCCCTTGTCAGCCAGCTGGATGTAAATATAGGGATTGGAGTAGGAGAAGTGGGCCTCTCCATGCGCAATGGTCTCGAAGAAGTCCTCGAAGTCCTTGGGGATCACGAGCCGGAACTCCCGGCCCGTCTTCTCAGTGAGGTACCGCATGAGCGGGTCAAAGCGCTCAAACAGCGTGATGGCCGAGTACAGCGGGAGAATGGCGACCTTGATCACGTTCTTCTTATAGACGAGATAATTCTTTCCCGTGAGGTTCTTGATCATGACCCGCACGACATCGAACTCCCGGTCCTCCACCGGCGTAAACCCGTCGATGTCCTTCATGGCAACAACGAGGCCGGGATGGCGCTCCCTGCTGATGGACAACAGCGCCCGGCGGATGGTTTTTTGAAGATCGGCGGGCAGGCCGGCGGATGCGCAGAGCGTATACTGGGGGATCGGTTCGGACACATTGATGATCGACAGGCCGTCGCCAAGGTACTTCCGCGCCACCTGCTCGCTCATGCCGCCGATATCATGTCGCCTCGCCAGGACCGAGAGGGCGATGCGGTCTTCCTGTTCGAGATAGTCAACGGTTGAAAAAGCGGCGAGGCCGATTCCGACCTCTTTGAACATGACCGCCGGGATCAGATAGGACGACGTCGAGCTGTCATTGCCCAGAGCGAGCCGCCTGCCTTTCGCCTCGACGATCTTATGGATCCCCGAATCGCTTCGCGCGACAATGACGCTCCGGTAGGTCGGCGATCCGTTTCGGACCGTTTTCGCCAGCGGAACGATGCGATGGCGGTAAGCCGCTTTGCAGTACGCAGACGGATCCAGGTAGGCAAGGTGGGCCTCGCCCTTGTCGATGCTGTCGATCGCATCCTGATAATTCTTCGCTATCCGGAGAACAATCGTTCGTGAGAGCGCTTTTTCGAGGTAATCCTTGAGGGGCAGAAATTTTTCATACATGACACTTACATTCTCGACAGGCAGAATGATGAAGACAAGAGGATCGGAAACGCTCTGTTGGCGCGGGGGGTCGCCTCTTCCGCTGCTGGAAACGGCTTCAGCGCCGGAGCAGAGGAGGCATGCTGTGCAAAGTGCGAGGAGCATCAGACTCTTCATATTTTATTATACGCAGGAAAGAGCAAAAAAAGCAACAGTCAAGGCCCGTTGTCTGTAAGCCTTCAGTTACGGGCTCGGTAAGCACCGCGTACTTGCTCCCACGCTCCGCGTGGGAGCACACGTGCGAGACGCTCCAGCGTCGACTGGAGAAGTGGACGCAGAACGTCATGAAATGCGTTCCCACGCGGAGCATG
>JANPMZ010000431.1:0-10439 GCA_031427195.1 Nitrospirota bacterium | reverse complement strand
ATCGGCAGCTCGGATTGATACCGTTTTTTGAAGTCCTCCCGCTCAAGCATCCTGGCCACGGTATGCTTGGCTGCAAGCTGAATCAGCTCGCCCGCGCTCATTTTCGACATCCACTCGCTGTTGAAGGCGATCCTGGTCTTTTGTGGATCAAGGATCCGGTAGATCTGGACCTGGTAGGTCTTGGCGTTCTCGGCAACTTCCTCCTGCGTGAGGTGTTTTCTCGTTTCAGACTTGCCCGTGGGGTCGCCGATCATCCCGGTAAAGTCACCGATGAGAAAGATGACCTCATGACCGAGCTCCTGGAACTGGCGCATCTTGTTCAGGAGCACCGTATGCCCCAGATGGATATCCGGCGCGGTCGGGTCAAACCCGGCCTTCACCCGGAGCGGTTTGCCGGTCGTAACCGCGCGCTCAAGCTTTTTCAGGAGGTCATCTTCAACAATGATCTCTACAGAACCGCGTTTGATGATATCGAATTGTTCTTGAGCTGACAGCATGGATCCCTTTTTCTTGCGGCTACGCGGAATGAATGCGTAAGCTGATTTTTTTATCACAGGCCATGATAAAAGTCAATGTAATACTCAGTAATATCCGGTTACGTTTTTCAAATAGCACGTCTTGATCTATAAGATCGGGGCGCCCAATATCTGGATCAATATAATTCAGAAGGACAATTCTTATTATTTTATCATTTTTTATCACCATCAAGTTAGCGCTTCACCTGCTCGGCCTTCGCCTTCTTTTTGTTCGACCGGTATCTTCCGATAGCCTTTTCATGATCGCCGAAATCCTTCGAGAAAAAATGGCTGCCGTCGCCCTGGGCCACAAAGAACAGATAGTCGACGTTCTCCGGATAGAGCGTGGCAAGGATCGCGCCGCGACCGGGATTCGCGATGGGGCCGGGAGGAAGTCCTTTGTGGAGATAGGTATTGTAGGGAGACTTTCGCTTCAGATCTTCTCGGGTGACCCTGGTGATCCACGCCTTGGTGCCGTAGACTGCCGTGGGGTCGGCCTGGAGCTTCATGCCGAGCTTTAACCGGTTGTGGTACACCGCTGCTATGAGCTTTCGCTCTGAACCTACCTTTGCCTCCTTTTCAACGATCGATGCAAGCGTCAGGACCTGGCCTTCTGTAAAACCGAGCGTCCTGGCGCGATCGCGGTAGCTGTCATCGAAAACCGCTTTATAGCGCTGAACCATCTTTTTCGGAATATCTTCGAGCTTGATCCCTTTCGGCAGATAGTACGTATCCGGGAAGAGATACCCTTCCAGCGTATCAGCCTCCACGCCCAACGAACGGACATAGTCCTTGTTCTTTACCAGGGTTATGAACTGCTGCGGGTCCGCAATGAGCGGCGTGCCGGAGAGCGTCCAGCCGATCTGGTAGAGGTTGTACCCCTCGGGGATCACCACTTCGTACTCGATGACCTTGCCCTTGCGCATCGCCTCAAGCACTTCCCACATGTTCATGTTCGCGTTCAGCCCGTAGAACCCGGTGCGGACCTTCCGGCTGATGCCCTGAAGGCGTCCAATGATCTCGAAATAACCACGGTAGCGGATGATCCCCTCTTTCTGGAGCGTGGCGGAGATCGCCTTGAAGCTCATGCCGTCGATCACCTGCACTTCCTTCCAGACCGCTTCCTTTGAGGGCGGAACAAAGAGCGCCATATAGAAATGGACCAGGATCACCAGCGCGGCCGTTGCCATGAGGAAGGTCACTGCCGAGTGCTGCCTGATCCAAGTCTTCATCTTTTTCAACAGCGGACGTAATGCGCTGCCGCTTACTCCTTTTTTCATGATAGCTCCCTTCTTACAATTGTCCCGACCGGAGAATGCCGATCAGGATCCAGAATCCGAGCACAGCAGCTATCAAATAACCGATCAGGCCGAAGACCGGCATGCCGAACAGCATCTGTCCCTGTCCTGCATGGATGATGATGGATGACGCCACGATGATGGCTGCGGTGATGATGCTGAAGGAGAGCCGGTTGCTCGCCTTGTCCACGTCGCGGATCAGGTGCTGCAGCTCCTCATGCTGGACCTTGACGCGAATATCGCCCCGCAGGAGCTTCCGGAAGGTCCGGTGAAGCTGTTTCGGGAAAACGGTGAAGACCTCAGAGAAGTCGGCCACATTCTTCCGAACAGAGCGCAGCATCCTGAGCGGGTCCTTCCGTTTGAGGAGAAGACGCGCGACATGCGGCCGGGCGATCTCGATAAAATCAAAGTCCGGATCCAACTGCCGCAGGAGCCCCTCGAGGGTCACCAGGGCCTTGTTCACGAGATAAAGGTTCTGCGGCATGACCAGGCCGTGCCTGAGGGATATTTTCGTCAGCCGGTCCACGTACATCCCGAAATCGATCTGCTTGACCTTCATGCCGTAGTAGGGTTCCAGCAGCTCCGCCAGGTCCTCTTTCAGCTCCCGCTGGAACCGGTCCACATCCTCCACATCGTCGGGCATGAACCCCATGTTCATGTATTCCTGCGCCAGCTTGTCGAAATCATGCTCCACCAGCGCCACGATGGTGTCGGCGTAGTACTGCCTGTTCTCTTCCGAGACCCGGCCCATGATGCCGAAGTCAACGAGCCCGATCTTTCCGTCAGGGAGCACAAAGATGTTCCCCGGATGGGGATCGGCATGGAAAAATCCGTCCTGAAAGACCATCTGAAAGAACGCCGCTGCTCCGTTGCGCGAGAGCTCCTTTCGGTCGAAACCTGCCCGATCGATCCGCTCGAACTCGTCTATGCGAAAACCCACAATCCGTTCGATGACCAGCACATGCTTGCTTGAAACCTCGGGAAAGATCCGGGGGATATAGAGAATATCGCTGGTAAGAAAGTTCTCCCGGAGGCGGCCGGCATTTGCTGCTTCGATAAAAAAATCGAGTTCCCGGCTAATGGTCCGGGCAAACTCCTCAACGATCCCCCGTGGATTGTATACGGCCATATCAGGCGCATAGCTCTCGATCAGTTCGGCAAGGCCCCGGAGAATGCTGATATCCCGTTCGATGATGCGCTCAATGTTCGGGCGCTGTACCTTGACCATCACCTCGGTGTTGTCCAGAAGCCGCGCCGCATGGACCTGGGCGATGGACGCTGCTGCGGTCGGCTCGGGATCGAACGTGGAGAAGACGCGCGTCAGGGGAGCGCCGAGCTCGCGCTCGACGATCTCACGTGCTTCAGGAAAGGGAAAGGGGGGGACGGAATCGGTAAGTTTGCAAAGTTCCTGTGCGTATTCTACGGGCAGCAGATCGGGCCTGCAGGCCATGACCTGACCGAGTTTGATGAACGAGGGACCCAGTTCTTCGAACATGATCCGCAGCCGCACCGGCGCGCTGCTGCGAGGCTCGGGAAAGGACCTGGTCCGGAACGTGATCGCGCGCCTGCCGAGCGAAACAAACCGCTTCAGGCCAAGCTGCTCTACCAGGTGGCCGAACCCGTGCCGCGTGGCCACCATGATGATCTGCCTGATCCTCGGGATGTCCCGGTAATGTCTTCTCCAGAAGCCGAGCAGAGACATGGATGCCGTGAGGCTCGCGCTACGCCTCGCCTTTCCCTTCACCGCCCTCGAGCTTCGCTATTCGTGCGGTAAGGTTCTGGATCTTCTTCTCCAGTTTTTCCATATCATCGCGCGACGGGATGTTCAGCTTTTCAAGCGTGGTTGCCAATGCATCCTTGATTTTGAGATCCAGTTCTTTCCTGCTGTCCTCTGCTTTGGAGACCCACTCCTTGACGAGCGATGAGGCCTCACCCTTTGAGAGTTCGCCGGTTTTCACCAGTTCTTCCACAAATTCCCTTGCCTTTTCCTGTGCGCCCAGCCCTGCCAGCATTGCTTTTTTGATGATATCTGCAACCGTCATAATAGCCTCCTTTATAGTTTATCCCGAGTGCGAAGGGTGAACGCTAACCCTTCTGTACTATAGTATACAATGCTTCAAGCGCCGCGTCCAGTTTCCCCGGGTCTTTTCCTCCGGACTGGGCCATGTCGGGCTTGCCACCGCCGGTACCTCCCAGGATGGGCGCTATCTCCCTGATAATATTGCCGGCATGGAACCGGCTCGTAAGATCCCGGGAAACCATAACAATCATGTTCACTTTCTCATCCTTCACGGAACCAAGGGCCAGCACGCCCGTTCCAAGCTTGTCCCGCAACTTGTCGCCGAAATCCCTGAGGTCCCTGGCGTCCATGTTGTCCGTCCGTTTCACGAGCACCCGCACGTTGTTGACGGTCCGTGCCTCAGCGATGACGTCTCCTGCCTGGGACGACTGGAGCTTGTGCTTGAACTGGTCGAGCTCCTTTTCCATGCCTTTGATCTGCGCGACAAGCTTTTCCACGCGCGGGACCACATCGAGCTCAGTTGTCTTGAGCAGTTGCGCGATCTCCTGAAGGTCCTGCTCTTCGCGCTTAAAGACCTGATAGGCCCGTTTGCCGGCAACCGCCTCAATCCTGCGCACCCCGGCGGCAATGCCCATCTCGGAAATGATCTTGAAAACGCCGATGTCCCCGCTCGCCCGGGTATGCGTGCCGCCGCAGAGTTCCTTGCTCACGTCCCTGACCGAGACCACGCGCACCTTGTCGCCGTACTTCTCATCGAACAACGCCATAGCCCCGGCAGCGACAGCCTGGTCGATGTCCATGATCTTTGTCTCGACCGGATGGTTCTCCAGCACCCGCTCGTTTATGAGCTCCTCGATCCGGTCGCGCTCACGCGCGGTCAGCGAGGTGTAATGCGTGAAATCGAAACGAAGCCGCTCCGGGCTCACGAGCGAACCGGCCTGCTTCACATGGTCGCCAAGCACCGAGCGCAGCGTTGCATGCAGGATATGGGTCACGGTGTGGTGACGGGCCGTGGCAGCGCGTTCCTCAATATCAACCTTCGCGAGCACGGCATTGCCGGTCTTGAAGGTCCCTTTTTTGACCTTTCCCTTGTGCACGATCAGCCCTTCCACGGGCCTCACGGTGTCCATGATCTGGAACTTCGATGCCTCGCCCAGAACCTCACCCCGGTCGCCGATCTGTCCGCCCGACTCTGCGTAAAAAGGCGTCTGGTCCAGGATGAGCTCCACGTCATCGCCTTCCCGGGCCTCGGTCACGATCTTGTCGCCCTTGATCATGGCGACGATCTGCGCGCTCCCTTCGAGCGCATCGTACCCCGTAAAGACCGTCTTTGGCGCAGAGGCAGCGGCCTCCTTGTACACAAGCTTGATCTTCTCCTCGCCCGACCCGGCCCAGGCGGCCCGCGCCTTGTCGCGCTGCTCCTGCATGGCCCGGCGGTAGCCTTCTTCGTCAAGCTCCAGATGCATGTCCCTGGCCATGTCCGTTACGAGGTCAAGGGGAAACCCGAAGGTGTCATAGAGCTTGAACAGCACGTCGCCGGGGACCATCACCTTGCCGGTTGCCTTGAGCTTGTCCACGGCCTCATTCAGCAGCGCGAGACCGGACTCGAGCGTTGTGGCGAACCGCTCCTCCTCAAGCAACACCACCTTGGCCACATGCTCGCGGCTGTCAACAAGCTCGGGGTACGCATCCCGCATCTCATCCACCACCACGCCCGTGAGCTTGTACAGGAACGGTTTGACAATGCCGATAAGCCTGCCGTACCGGCTTGCCCGGCGCAGAATCCTCCTGAGCACGTATCCCCTGCCCTCGTTCGACGGCAGCACGCCGTCGGAGATCAGGAACGTCATGGCCCGGAGGTGGTCGGCGCAGACCTGATAGGAAATATCGGTCTGCTGGTCCTTGTGATACGGGACGCCGGCCAGGGCCGCGATCTCCCTGATGATAGGCTGGAACAGATCGGTCTCAAAATTGCTCTTTACCTTCTGGCAGACCGCGGAGAGGCGCTCCAATCCCATGCCGGTATCAATGCTCGGCTTCGGGAGCGGCGTGAGCTTTCCGGTCTCGTCGCGATTGTACTGCATGAACACCAGGTTCCAGAGCTCAAGATAGCGGTCGCAGTCGCAGCCCACGGCGCAGCCGGGCTTGCCGCAGGACATCCCGGCACCCTGGTCGATGAGAATTTCGGAGCAGGGGCCGCAGGGACCCGTGTCTCCCATGGACCAGAAGTTGTCCTTTTCTCCGAGGCGCACGATGCGATCAGCAGGAATGCCGACCACGGTCCGCCAAAGCTCGAAGGCCTCGTCATCGTCCTTATAAACCGTGACCCAGAGTTTTTCAGCCGGGAGCTTGACCACCGTGGTGAGGAATTCCCAGGCGAACTCGATGGCCTCTTTCTTGAAATAATCTCCGAAGGAAAAGTTCCCGAGCATCTCAAAAAAGGTGTGGTGCCGCGCCGTATGGCCCACGTTCTCGAGGTCATTGTGCTTCCCGCCGGCGCGCACGCATTTCTGGGCGGTCACGGCGCGATTGTAGCTCCGCGTCTCTTCTCCCAGGAACACGCCCTTGAACTGCACCATGCCCGCGTTCGTATACAGCAGCGTCGGGTCGTTTCGGGGAACGAGGGCCGAGCTCGGCACGATCGTGTGGCCCTTTGCCGCATAATAATCGAGGAACAGTTTCCTTAATTCATTCGCCTTCAAAGCCTACTCCTTAGAACATTGATTTAACCGCCGGTGAACAGGGATGGGATCGATACCCGCTTCGTTTACTTCGTTTTTCTGATCGTGCTCAGCACTTCCCGAATCACCTCAAATGCGTATCCTTTGCGCTCCAACAGTCCAGCCAGGCGCCGCTTCCGTGCTTCAGGCTCAACATGCTGCATCGTCCTGAGCTTCCTCTCCGCTACCTGCATCGCGGTCTCGGTCTCATTCGTTTCGCCAAAGACCTCGGCAAAAGTATCCCGGATAATCTCCGGGAGAATGCCCTTCGCCTTCAATTCCTGGTCGATCCTTCGCCTGCCGAATCCGCGAAGCCTGATCCGGCTCCTCGCCCACGCACGCGCGAACTGCTCGTCATTCGCATACCCCAGCCGCGCCAGGTCAGCGAGCACTGCGGCTACGATCGTTTCATTGAATTCCTTATCGCGCAGCTTTGTTTCGATCTCCGCCCGACTGCGCGGACGATAGGAAAGATAGCGGTAGGCCGTGTTCTTAGCGCGCGTCAGCTCTTTTTCTGTCAAATACGAAATCCGCCTGTCCTCGGTTTCACACGGGGGCAATCCGAAATCCGCAATAGTTTACTTGTCCCCGAACCGATCGATTTTGAAATCACTGCTGGTGGGGGCCGGTTTGTACTCCTTGGCCTCGCCCGGCTTCTGCGGCGCTGCGGGCGCGGTCCTGGCGCCAAAGGGGCTCCCGCCGCCGGGTTTTCGCTGTTCATCTTCTTCCAGGGACATGTCGCTCGTTGACTGGATGCCTTTCACCTTTAACGCGAAGTCGTCGGGGTTGCTCGCCGTCAGGATAGCCTCCTCATACGTGACCAGCCCTTTTTTGTAATGCATGAGCAGTGACTGGTCGAAGGTCTGCATGCCGTAATGGCTGAGGCCCGCAGCGATGATCGAGGGGATCTGGCGGGTCTTGGTCTCATCAATGATGGCCTCGCGGATCGAAAGCGTCCCGAGCATCACTTCCGCCGCCGGTATACGACCGCTGCCGTCGGCCTTGGACACGAGACGCTGCGACACAATGCCCTTGATCACCGCGGCGAACTGCATCCTGACCTGTTTCTGCTGGTACGGCGGGAACACGCTGATGACGCGGTTGATCGTCTCGGCCGCATCGACCGTATGCAGGGTCGAGAGCACCAGATGCCCGGTCTCGGCCGCGGTCAGCGCGATGGAAATGGTCTCGAAATCGCGCATTTCGCCGACGAGGATCACATCCGGATCCTGCCGGAGCGCGCTCCGCAGGGCGTCGCCGAAGGAGAAGGTGTCCGAGCCGATCTCGCGCTGGTTCACGATGCTCTTCTTGTCGCGGTGCAGGAATTCGATGGGGTCCTCGATCGTCACAATGTTGGCGGTCCGCGACGTGTTGATGTAATCGATCATGGCCGCCAGGGTCGTGGACTTTCCGCTCCCGGTCGTGCCGGTGACCAGGATGAGCCCCCGCTGCTCCAGGGCCACCTTCGTCAGCACCGGCGGGAGCATGAGGTCCTCGAAGTTCAGGATCTTCCCCGGGACCATGCGGAAAACCATGCCCACGCTGCCGCGCTGCTGGAAAACGTTCACGCGAAAGCGGCCCAGACCGGGCACGGCATAGGCCATGTCCAGCTCGTTCCGTTCCTTGAACTTCGCTTTCTGCACGGCATTCATGATGCCGGAGGAGATCGCTACCGCATCCTCCTGCGTCAGCCGTTTTTCGGTCTCGAGCGGCATCAGCCGTCCGTCGATCCGCAGGATCGGCGGCACGCCGACCTTGAGATGCAGGTCCGACGCTTTCTTTTCAAAAGTTATTTTGAGCAGATCGTTCAGGTTCATTTATTCCTCCGCGTGCTTTTCCGGCTTTTGCCCTTTTGGGGACTTTGCTGCGCGCTCGCTCTGCGGCGCTGCATCTTTTGCCGCCGAACCGTTGTCTCCGGCTGGAGCGCTCCCCGCGGGCAGGCCCGCCGCCTGACGCACCTTCAGCTCGACCTCGGCTGCCATCTCCGGATGCTCCGCCAGAAACACCTTCACGTTCTCCCGCCCCTGGCCGATGCGTGTGCCGCTGTACGAGAACCAGGCGCCGCTCTTCTCGACGATGTTCTTTTCAACGCCCATGTCGATGATCTCGCCGATCTTCGAAACACCCTCGTTGAACATGATGTCGAACTCCGCCGTCCTGAAGGGCGGCGCAATCTTGTTCTTCACCACCTTCACCCGCACCCGGCTGCCGGTCACTTCCTCGCCGTCCTTGATCGCTGAAATCTTGCGGATGTCGAGCCGCACTGACGCATAGAACTTGAGCGCGTTGCCGCCCGTGGTGGTCTCGGGGTTGCCGAACATCACGCCGATCTTCATGCGGATCTGGTTAATGAAGATAAGCGTGGTATTGGATTTGCTGATCGCGCCCGTAAGTTTTCTCAGCGCCTGGCTCATGAGCCGCGCCTGAAGCCCCATGTGTGCGTCGCCCATCTCGCCTTCGATCTCGGCGCGCGGCGTAAGCGCTGCCACGGAGTCCACAACGATCACGTCGATGGCGCCGCTCCGAACGAGCGTTTCCGTGATCTCAAGCGCCTGCTCGCCCGTATCGGGCTGCGAAATAAGCAGGTCGTCGGTGCGCACGCCGAGCTTGCGCGCGTAGGTGACGTCCAGGGCATGTTCCGCGTCGATGAATGCCGCCTGGCCGCCGGCCTTCTGCGCCTCGGCGATGATATGGAGCGCCAGCGTGGTCTTGCCCGACGACTCGGGGCCGTAGATCTCGACGATCCTGCCGCGCGGCACGCCGCCCACACCCAGGGCGATGTCCAGACCCAGTGAGCCGGTGGAGATCGCCGGTATGCCGGCCGGCATTTCTTCCCTGCCCAGCCGCATGATGGAGCCCTTGCCGAACGCCTTCTCGATCTGGGTAACCGCCAGTTCCAGCGCTTTCATCTTGTCTTTATCAGCCATGTGAATCTCCTTTTCGTAGACCCGTTTAACATATTTTAGAACGCGGATTGCGGAATTCGCCAATCCGCCTTAGCCGCCGTTGTGTTACTGATTTTCAATCCGCATTCCGCATCAACCTATGAGGTGTCTCCGCACCATGTCGAGGGCCATCTGGGCCGTTTTCAGTCGTATCTGAGCGCGGGTCCCAAGAAAGCGGAATTCATTCGTCTTGACACCGTCGGAAGTCGCCAACCCGATATACACCAGCCCCACGGGCTTCTCTTCGCTTTCGTTGCCCGGCCCGGCAATGCCGGTCGCAGCGATACCGATATCGGTTTGGCTGGCCTGCCGGACGCCCTGCGCCATGGCAGCAGCAACCTCGCTGCTGACCGCGCCGTGCTTTTCGATAAGCTCTTTCGGCACCCCGAGCATGGCAGTCTTGGAAGCATTGCTGTACACCACGGCCGCACGATCAAAGTATTCCGAGCTGCCGGAGATTTCCGTGATGCGCGCACCGATCAACCCTCCGGTGCACGATTCGGCCACGGCAAGCCTGAGCCGCCGCTGCTTGAGCAGCGCCCCGACCACCTCCGCCATCTCCTGGCCGTCGACGCCGTACACCGCGTCGCCAAGCCGTTCCCGCACGGTCTTTTCGATCTTCCGGATGACCGCCTGGGACCGTTCAGCGCTGCTCTCCCGCACCACGATGCGGATGTCCACACCGGTCTCTTTTGCAGTCAGACCCGCGATCCGAGGCTCCTGTTTTAAAATGTCCTGGAGCGCCTGGTTCACGGCGGACTCGGACAGGCCGACGGTGCGCAGGATCCTGCGCCTGATGAACGACCGGTTGCCGAAGCGCTCTTCGAGCACCGGCCGCAGTCCCTCGCTGAACATGGCCTCCATTTCGCTCGGCACGCCGGGCAGCACTGCCAGAAACCTGCCTTCTTCCTCGAGATAGAATCCGGGAGCGATGCCCACGG
>JANPMZ010000430.1:0-2132 GCA_031427195.1 Nitrospirota bacterium | reverse complement strand
CGACAAAATCCAGGCCGCAGATATGGATCTCCGTGGTGTCTGGATAAATATGTTTGAGACAGCTTACTTTTACGAGGGTTTCCATACCATCCTTCATTCCCTGCACGCCTAGCGCCAGACCAGTACGAGCGTCAGAACGATGATACCGGTCCCGAGCGGCAGCCAGTCATCACGGCGGAACCCGCCGGCGCCGGCCTGGGCCATGCTGCCATGATACCCCCGCACTGCCAAGACGGCATAGAGACGCGAAGCGCGTTCCACGGCCTTGACGAGTAGCATGGCAATGCCTTTCGAGATATTTGCACCGTTCTGATAAATGCTGCCCGGCGAGAAACCGCCGCGGAGCCTGATGGACACCGCGAAATTGTCCATCATATCGAGCAGAATAAAGAGCGTCCGGTAGGTCATGAACAGCCCCGCGGACAGCAGCTCCGGCAGCACCGTGCTCAAAAGGCCGAAGATCTTCGGATAGGGCGTGCTCACGATAAGGGTGAGCATGGCCAGCGCAGGCGTGATCGCCTTAAGGACCAGCAGCGCATAGGCCTGGCTCCCGCCCCGCAGGCTCAGGCCATAAAGAAGAGCAAACACCGCGGAATAGAGCGAGAGCGCTACGACCCTTAACCAGGGAAGACGGGACGAGGCCACCAGAAGCAACAACACCGCATACCCTGCCGCAAGGGGATAGGGATCACGCGTTACGACCGAAGCCGTCACGACCAGCAGCACGAAGATCACCTTGGAAAGCGCCGAGGCCCTGTGGAGCGGCCCTGAACCGCTGGCTGCCCAATAATCGATCCGTGCAACATCTATCATGACGGGAACCTCATGGCCCGGGGGACCTCTGCTTGTCATGCAGCCAATGTTTCAGCAGCTCCGGCTTGACCTGCGCAACAAACTTCACGACCGCCCCGGTGATCGCGGCTTCGATGAGCCATCCGATCGATCCGAGGGAAAGCACAACGATCGCAAAGGTTGTAATGGCGGGATCGGAGGCAGCCTCTGCATGGACCCCTTCTTCATGACCATGCAGCACGGCATCCACGTCAATATGCGACACCGACACCATACCAATCAGGAGCAGCGTCGTCGTGAGCAGCGTCAGCACCGTAACGACGGCGGCCCTCCAGAACACGGGCAGACGCTGGCCCATAAGGGAGAACAAGGTGTGCCCCAGCACTGTTTCCGCGCCAAGCAGCAGCGTGTTCAGTCCGATGACCGTGATCCCCCCATGCCCCATCAGCGCGAGCATCAGGTTCGTAATGAAGGCGGCGACAAAACCGAGCGCCGGACCGAGGAGAATGCCCGCTACCACCGAGAGGTTGATATGATACGCGATCGGGAGGAGCTCCAGGCTCATGGTAACGAGCATGACCGCCGAGACGGCCCCCAACAGGGGGATCTTCTTCTTCGCGTCCATGGACCGGAGGCGGACCAGACTGATCGACAGGGCAAGAGCCATGAGGAGTAAACCGGAGAGCCAGAGCCAGACAGGCAGGATCCCGTCCGGAATATGCATATGCGTCATAGGGTACAGCCCTTCTCTGTTGCTTCGCTTGCGGTCATTGGTCGTGTCCGCCGTTCTTATGCACTCCTTTGATGAAAACCACGCGGCCGTCTCCGCCGATAAAGATGTTCAGCACCCAGCTGATGATGCTGATGAGGAGCGCGCCCAGGAACGCCGCCCGAAACGAATCGATGACGAAGCCGGGTACGACATCCGAAACAAGCTTCAAGAGGGCCGCGTTGATAACGAGCGTGAATAGACCGAGCGTCAGCAGGTTGATCGGCAGCGTCAGGAGCAGCACCACAGGCCGGATCACGGCATTGACGACGCCGAGGATACCCGCGGCGAGAATGCCCATTTCAAGGCTCTGTATCCTGATCCCGTCTATGATTTTCGTGGCCGTGACCAGAGCAAGAAGATTAATGGACCAGCGTACTAAAAAACCGAGCATACCACCTCCAACGGTGAAAAAATTCTAACATACTTACGACGCATTTGCAACCACGGAGTCTTCGGCAGCGATACAGACATCCGCCCATAAAGTTTCTCACATTGAAAACTGCCGGTCTCCATGCTACTGATATAAAATGGTTCGGATTCGGCCTTGCCGGAAGAAGTTGCGCATGCA
>JANPMZ010000429.1:0-2302 GCA_031427195.1 Nitrospirota bacterium | reverse complement strand
CAGGATCTTCACATGGCAAGCTTCGCAGGCAAGGTTCTTGTGAACGCTCGCTGCCAGGGCCTGCTCTACCTCGATGTGGCAATCCTGGCACGTGGCTTTTCGCTCGATATGACCCATGCCGTCAGGGCCTGTTTGATGGCAGTCCGTGCACTCGATCTTTTTGCTCACATGCACATCCTCGGGCAGGCCAGCCGGCTCGGAAAATTCCTTTCCCAGATAGCTGTCGCCGCGCCTTCGCTCCATGGTCCCGGCATGGCAGACAAAGGTGCTCCTGCCGCCGCCCGTGCAGTTCGCGGAAGGCGGCGTCCTGCTGAATGCGTGGCTGCCCTTTTCGCGGGAAGGCGCATAATGGCAATCGAGGCAGCCTGCGTGGCAGATGTTACAGGCCTTCTGCTTGGCAATCGCCTGCTCAGGGGAGAGCGGCTGGTTGATCTGTTCCACGATCTTCCGCGTGTTCTCGAAGGAAAAGCTGTTTCCGTCTGCCCTGCCGACCGGCGGGGTGTCTGCAAAGGATGGCCCTCAATTGTTGGGGCCGTGGATATCGTTCCAGACCCGCATGGAGCGCTGCCGGAAATTCGAGCCCATGATACTGGTATTGAACTGTTTCACCTGGTCGGGATGGCAGTTGGACTGGCCGCAGGTCTTCTTTGCAATGGCGGGATCGTATCCGAGTGTTTCCCTGTTCCGGTCGTGGTACAGAAGCGTCCCCACGTCGTAATCGAGCGAACCGTCTGCCGACCGCGGCAGCATTTCGCGCAAACGGTCGTCACCCGTGGGCAGAAGACGTTCGACGTGGCCTTTTCGCGGCATGCTATCGAGATTGTTGTCGAGCACAATGAGCTTCAGCATGCCCTGATGGGCCGTAGCGGGATCGCTCGACAAACCGTTCCCCAGGTGGCAGTCACGGCATTCCGTGTTCGGGTGGCGCGCTTCCTTCTGCACCTGTTCGCGCGTCATCGCGAACTGCGGATAGCCGAGGCTGGTCATTTTCGCGGTATCCGCGTGGCACTTCACACAGCGGTCGCTGGAGTGATAGCCGGAGTAAAAGAAGATGAAAAGGAGAACAAGGACCAGCTGAGCCATAAGGATAACCATGCCTTGCCTTGTTCCGAACCAGTTCCAGAGTTTGCCGATGGCCATGAGAAATAAGATACCATAGGCAGGAAGGCATGACAATCCTTAAAAAGGAAAAAGGACACTGACGATTTTACCGAGCCGGCATATGCAGTGCTCCCGCACCGGACAATGCAGATGTTAATTCGTCGCACAGGAACGGTCAGCGTGCAATGTCAAGCTCCAGCGTTACCCCGGGTTTTGATGAACTCCCGGTTCAGTTTGGCGATGAACTGCACCTTGATCCCCTTGGGGCAGACGGCCTGGCACTCGTAGTGATTGCCGCAGTTGCCGAAGCCCTGGCTCAGCATCTCTTCGGTCATGACGCAAACCCTGCGGCCGGCTTCTACCCGCCCCTGGGGAAGGGCGGCGAGGTGCGAGACCTTGGCCGCCGTAAAGAGCATGGCCGAACCGTTCGGGCAGGCGGCCACGCATGCGCCGCAACCGATGCATTCGGCGGCATCCATGGCCGCTTCGGCATTGTGCTTCGGGATCAGGATCGTGTTGCCGTCCGGCATAACGCCCGTATGGACCGAAATGTACCCGCCTGCCTGAATGATCTTGTCGAATGCGCCGCGGTCCACGATCAGGTCGCGGATCACCGGGAATGCTTTTGCGCGGAAGGGCTCGATGTAGATGGTGTCGCCGTCCTTGAAATGGCGCATATGGAGCTGGCAAACGGTGGTCTTCTTTTGCGGACCGTGCGGAACGCCGTTCACGACCTGGCCGCACATGCCGCAGATGCCTTCGCGGCAGTCACTGTCAAAGGCGATGGGCTCGCCGCCTTGTTTGATCAGGCCCTCGTTTACCACGTCGAGCATATCGAGGAAGGACATGTCGGAGGAGATGTCCCGCGCCTTGTACAGTTCGAGCTTGCCTTTATCCCTGGGATTTTTTTGACGCCAGACGTAGAGTGTCAGATTCATTACCAAAACCTCTTAGACAGGATAACAGGATTGACAGGATAACTTCGGATTATAACGATATTAAAGAATGAGGTTTTCATCGGACTTTATCCTGTTATCCTGTCAAAATGTATCGCTTCTATTTGTAGCTTCGTGTAGCCAGATGCGCATGCTCGAACACCAGCGGCTCCTTGTGCAGCTCCGGTTCCTTGTCCTTGCCCCGGTACCCCCAGGCGGAAACAAAGCTGAAGTTCTTGTCATCGCGCAGGGCCTCTCCATCCGGT
>JANPMZ010000428.1:0-4824 GCA_031427195.1 Nitrospirota bacterium | reverse complement strand
TGGTGATCACCGCGGATGAGGGTTTGCGCGGCGGACGGTTCGTGCCGCTCAAGGCCAATGCCGACGAGGCGATCCTTGAGTGTCCCACGGTCAAGGATATGGTGGTGGTGAAGCGGGCAGGAACCGGCAAGGTCAACATGGTGCCCGGCAGGGATACGTGGTGGGACGAGGAGATGGCGGGGAAGGACATCGTCAACTACTGCGAGCCCGAGAAGATGGACGCCGAGGACCCGCTCTTCATTCTCTATACCTCAGGCTCCACGGGCAAGCCAAAGGGCGTGCTGCATACCACCGCGGGCTATATGCTTTTCACCAACATGACCTTCCGGTATATCTTCGATTATCACGATGAAGACATCCACTTCTGCACCGCCGACATCGGTTGGGTAACGGGCCATAGCTACATTCTCTACGGTCCGCTTTCGAACGGCGCCACGTCGCTCATGTTCGAGGGCATCCCGACCTATCCCGACCCGGGCAGGTTCTGGGACATCGTGGACAAACACCGGGTGAACATCTTCTACACCGCGCCCACGGCCATCCGGGCGCTCATGAAAGAAGGGGACAAGTGGGTCACCGGCCACGACCTGTCGTCGCTCAAAGTGCTGGGGAGCGTGGGTGAGCCCATCAACCCTGAAGCCTGGATGTGGTACCACAAGAACGTGGGCCGCGAAAAACTCCCGATCGTCGACACCTGGTGGCAGACCGAGACCGGCGGCATTCTGATCACGCCGCTGCCCGGCGCCATCACCGCCAAGCCGGGCTCTGCGACCCGTCCCTTTTTCGGCGTGGTCCCCTCGGTCGTAAAAGAGGACGGTTCTCCGGCCAAGGCCAACGAAGGCGGCTACCTGGTCATCGATAAACCCTGGCCCGGCATGCTGCGCGGCACCTACGGCGATCCCGAGAACAAGCGTATCAAGGAAGTCTACTTCAGCCGGTTCCCGGGCAAGTTCTTCACCGGAGACGGCGCGCGAGTGGACGAGGACGGTTATTTCTGGCTCATGGGCCGGGTGGACGACGTGATCAACGTGTCCGGCCACCGGCTCGGCACGGCCGAGGTGGAATCCGCACTGGTCTCCCACGAGGCGGTCGCCGAGGCAGCGGTTGTCGGCTATCCTCACGACATCAAGGGCGAAGGCATCTACGCGTACGTGACGCTCAAACAGGGCGTGGAGCCCACGGACGCGCTCAAGAAGGTCCTTACCGGCCATGTTCGCTCGGTCATCGGTCCCATAGCCACGCCGGACAAGCTCCAGTTCGCGCCCGGCCTGCCGAAGACGAGGAGCGGCAAGATCATGCGCCGCATTCTCCGGAAGATCGCGCACAACCAGGTGGACGAGCTCGGCGATACGTCGACGCTCGCCGATCCGTCGGTGGTGGAAAACCTGGTGAAGGGGAAGTTGTAGGCCCGCACTGCGGTTTAGTAAAAAGGGCCATGGGGGATTGGAGCAGCTATCCAATCCCCTTTTTATATGCGAGCCGGTCCTGCACCCGCAAATCCCGACATTCTACCAAAATTATTGCAGTTACTCTGCATGCAGAGTATAGTATTTCAACTCTATGGCACAAGGATATCGCGTACAGCGATCTGAATAAAAAGAAGGAAGGGGAAAAACCCTGAATCCGCGAGGGTTATCCCTCCTTCCACGCTGCCGTCTGATGTTAACGGGAGGGTTGAGTTTGACATGGGGGCACATATAGAATATAATATACTCACTCAATAATATCGTTTTTAGCGGACGGACGCGCCCGCTGGTTCATGCTGCAGGATGAACGCGGGAGAGAGGGCTGACAGGCAATGCTGTGTATTGCTGCCAGCCTTTTTTTATTTTTCCGGCTCATGTACCGGGGATACGTTTGTATCTTCCGGAAATCTCAAACAGGGGGTGCTGCTATGGGATTCTTTGGAAAGTTGTTCGGCAAGGGAGAAGAACTGCCGCCGCTCGATGCGTCCGGTTCGGCGGCGGCAGCGATCGGGAAGCACAAAGGGGAACTGGATCCTTTTGTTGAAAAAATGCACGACCGGCTCGAGTTCCTTCCCGCAGATGCTGCTGTTTACTGTTTTATCGGCAAGCCGCCGGCCATGTTCGGTATGGCATGGTTCAGTGAGGGCAAGGAACACAATATGAAGACCATGGCTGCGGCAAAGGGCCTGTCCACAAAGAAACTGCAGCAGTTGTCCATGAAGCTCGGGGAAATATACGTGAAATATGCGGCTGAACCGCGGTTTGCATCCACCCTGGCGGGCAAGAGCGTCATCGTTACCCCATCGGAAGCATTCCTGAAGGAAATCAGCGAAGCTCTTCATGCCGTTGAATAAGACTGAATAATTGTCCCGACCTTGGTTACCGCGTTTGTGAAAATATGAGAAAATATGGGGGTCACTTCTTTGATCTTGACAATGATGACAAGGACAAAGAAGTGACCCTATGGATTTGGAAGCATTGAGAACGCCGACGCTCCGGGAGATCGCGAAGACCGGCTCCCTATATGCACAACGGTATCTTTGCGACGCTTGAAGAAGTGATCGACTTTATTGACAAAGGCGGCGGCAAAGGGAACGAAGCGCTCAAATCGCTCGGCCTGAGCGCAGCAGAAAATGTTTTCCTCAAGACGTTCATGGTCGAAGCACTGTCAGGCGAGGATATCGTTCTTCAGTATCCGAAACTGCCGTGAGCTCCTGCCCCGGACAAGCCAGAGCCAAAACCGTTTCACCACGAAGGCGCGAAGGTCGCGAAGGAAATCGTGCAAAGTCGTGTTGCATCCTGTCCGAGGAGCTGTCATGCATATTACGATCGAAGAACTCATTGCCAGGAAACCCCACCTTACCGACCTGTTCCGGTTCTATGAAAGAACCGCTACGTTCAACAGGGTGGTACGGGAACTTATCTCAACGGAAAAAGCCTTTCCGGATAGTGGCATTAAATCGTACCCCCTTTCGGTCATCGATGCGGTGTTCCAGCATTTTACGGTCCTCACGGAAGTGCCGTTGGACATGCTGGCGCCGCTCAAACGGGCCATGGAGGTGGGCGATATCGACCTCACCCGTCTCCCTTTCCGCGAAGTGCCCGCTTTTTCGCTGCCCTACCTCGAGGACGATCTGGCTATGCTGCTGTTCCTTCTGAGCAGACCGTATTTTTCGCTGCTCCGTGAAGCCCGCCCCCTGAACGGGCAGGCATGGGAACAAGGCAGGTGCCCTGTTTGCAGCGGCCAGCCAACACTCCTGTCCCATGGGCCTGACAATTCGACGCGGCTTCATTGCTCCTACTGTGAGACGACGGGACCGCCTGCATCGGGCGGATGCCCGGTCTGTCTCAATGACGATGACCGGAAGCGTAGCCGCCTCACCTTCGACGGTGAAGAAGAGTTTACGATCACGACCTGCGACCATTGCCGTTCCTACGTCAAGACCGTTGACGCGGCGATGCTGCGGAGCGAGACCCCGGACGTGGCCGACCTCATGAGCCTGCCCCTCGATCTGGTGGCGCAGGAAAAGGGCTATGCGCGTTCTGCGCCGAATCCGCTGGGAATGCTCAGGATGTCCTTGGCTGGCTGATTGTCTAAGAACGGCGGTTGGTCACGTAAAGGTATGTAGGGGAATAGTGACCGATGGCCGGACTGGACACGGGGAGTAAATCACCTTGCCTTTTCCGTCGGGGTAGAGTATTTTTATCATAACATTCATGCAGGGGCCATGGGGCCGGACAATCGCAGATTTCGCCTGTAGCGCTGACAGGCATATTTCCCAATGATCAAGGAGGACCATTGCTGATGAAGAACAGAGTGAGAGTGGTAGTGCTGATGGTAGTCGTGATGATGGTCGTACTGGCTGCTTGCGCAAAGGCGCCACGAGATGCATCCGACAAAGCGGATTCCGGGAAAGCGTCGTCCGTCAAGGGG
This sequence comes from Nitrospirota bacterium, assembly GCA_031427195.1. GTDB lineage: Bacteria > Nitrospirota > UBA9217 > UBA9217 > UBA9217 > GWC2-56-14. The sequence continues at coordinate 924 of JANPMZ010000428.1, read as the reverse complement.
ACAACACTGTTTGTGCTGATCGACCGGGGCATCGAAAAATCGTTCACCGATAATCAAGTAAAGAGTCGTGACCAGGTGGGCGATTTCATGGAGCAGGATCTGCCGTCGGTGCTTAAAAAGGCCGGCTTCAATGCGCGGCTTATCAGCAAGCGGTCGGAATACCAGCCGACGACCGGTTCGTACCTGCTGACGGTCAAGATCACGAACTATAACCCCGGCAGCAAGGCAGCCCGGATGATGGTGGGTTACGGCGCCGGCTCCACCTCGATGGACACTCACTTTGAGCTGTATGGCAAAGACTCGAAGCCGCTGCTTTCAGATAATCAGAGTGTAGGGTCAGGTCGGGACTGGAGGAATGTGATCAGGAAGATCAATGAGCAGACGACCAAAGCGGTCGCGAAAAAGGTGAGCGCACTATAGGTCTTGTCGGTCAGGACGGGGAAAGGCTGTCAGGGTTGGTTCCTGGCAGCCTTTTTGTGTTTATTGACCAGCGTCACGCGGGAAGGGTTTCATTTTGCCCGCTTCGCGGTGTCGCTCTGGATGGTTATTTCATATGCAATGCTCGCATGTCCGGGGGCAAGGGACTCGTTCTTGCCGCTGCAGGAAATTTTCCCCTTCGTTGTTTTCTTTTTGCTTTTGAACAGGGCGGCAACAACCGCTGTCAGGTCAAAGCCCCCATTGGTGCATTCGTCTCGCATGCATTCCATGCGAAAATAAGCATAATCCGTGGAAATAAAATTCAGCGTGCGCACCATCAGGACCGGATGGGAGATCTTCTGGTAGTAGGTCATATGAAAGACAATCTCGGTAACCCCGGGAAAACGCTCAGACACCAGGCCGGCGGCAAGCTTGTTTTTCTTGAGCAGTTCCTGCTTTTCCAGATGGTTTTGTCTGCTGTTCATAGCGCCTTTCGCTGGCATGGTG
>JANPMZ010000427.1:0-3168 GCA_031427195.1 Nitrospirota bacterium | reverse complement strand
CCAGTACTTCGCCGGTGTTCCGTCGCCTGTCAAAGAGCCGCACAAGACCAATATGGTGATCTTCCGCGAAAACTCGGAAGACATCTACGCCGGCATTGAATTTGAATCAGGCAGCGACAAGGCTAAAAAGCTGATCAAGTTCCTGCAGGACGAGATGGGCGTGAAGAAAATCCGCTTTCCCAACACCTCGGGCATCGGCATCAAGCCAGTCTCGCGTGAAGGCACCGAGCGCCTGGTGCGCAAGGCCTTGCAGTACACGATCGACAACGACAAGCCCAGCCTGACCATCGGCCTGGAGATGGCGACCAGTATCCATCCTCGTGTGCTGATATGCGTCTTCCCGCGGGAAAATAAGGGAAAAACGTTGTTCACTATACCATAATAAAAAACCAGATTCAACTACGAAATTAATGCCTGTTCGGCGGCGCTGGCGCCGGAAGCTCTGCGGGCGGAGGTTGTGGATTTGCTGAGCAAGGCGTTGCTACAGCAGCGGATGATAGTTTCAAAAAAGTCAAGCGGCTCAAAAAAGGGCTGAGCAAAAGCGATTAAAATCGTCGTAGACCAATACTGAATGGTGTATTGAGTACTCATCGCATCCATGCTATAGTCAAATATCAAAAAATGCGAATGCGAAGTATGAAGCGCACATGGCCCGAGGATATATCTTATGATCAGGAGAGACCAACAAATAGCTGAAGAACTGAAAAACAGGATTTCCACGACGGTCACGCTTGTTGATTTTCGCGTGTTCGGCTCGCGCGCGCGGGGATGCTGACGAAGATTCCGATATGGACGTGTTTATGGAAGTTGAACGGATTGATGCGGAAATTAAGCGAAAGATCCAGGAAATCGCCTGGGAAGTGGGCTTTGAGCATCTGCTGCACATATCGCCCCTCGTGTTTACCCGCCATGAGATAGAGGAAACGCCCCTCCGGTCTTCTTTTATCGTGCAAAACATCGTTGAAGAAGGGATCGAGGTATGACGAATAATGATGTCCTCTTCGATTATCGATTTCTGAAGACCGGGATACGTATAAAAACGTCCAAGCACAAAGGCATCCTGTCGGAGTTCGGCAGGGAATTTGTAAAAACCGGAAAAATAGACAAACGCTATTCAACGATACTGCACAGCACGTTCAATCTCAGGCAGGAAGGCGACTACAAGGACCTGATCTAAATCCCGCGCGAGGAAGCAGACAGGCAGTGATAAACGCGCGGGAATTTCTCGCCGCAATCAAGCAGTTCATCTTTCAGCAAAAATAAACCCGACAGCAGCGTGATGCCGTCCTATCTTTAGAACCCTGTATTTTGAGCCCTGGCAATTCAGCTTTTATTCACCTGATTCCGGCTGTCGAAACCCCCTCGGTCGCATCTTTTACGATATGAATATCAAAGATATATGCCCTCGTCCTACTGGGGCGAGTTCCGGCCTGCTCCCTAGGAGGCAAAACCGTAATCGGGGGGCGGATTTATTTTCGCAGGCTAACGTTTTGAGCTGGCATCTGGTAGGATATGTGGACAAAGGTATTGAAAGGCTGCTATCAAGTGGCGACGAGGTGAACGGTGACAGTGATCACGGATAAGGCAGTAGCGCACATATCGGAATACGGTCGAGTTCATCTTCTGCAAGACTATCTCAGCGGAACCGCTGACCTCGCGGCCCGATTCGCCGCTGAATTCGGCTGCGGCGAGTGGGGACGGCTTGCGGGGTTGTGGCATGACCTCGGGAAGTATTCCGATGATTTTCAGCGCTATATCCGGGCCGTGACGGACCTTGATGCCGCGCTTGAGGGGAAGCATGTTCGTGTGAACCATTCCACGGCGGGAAGCATTCATGCCGTAGAGAAGTTCGACACGATGGGGCGGGTCTTTGCGTACCTGATCGCCGGGCACCACGCGGGACTTCCTGACTGGCAAAGTGAAACAGCGGGGATGGCGGTATTGGCGCAAAGATTACAGCAGGGTCACTTGCTACAGGATGCGCTTGTGGGTAACATCCCGGCGGATATTCTCAATCGGCCCCTTCCCAGTGAGCGGATGAAAGCGTCTGGAACAAAGCTGTCACGCTCTCTCTGGCTGCGGATGCTATTTTCCTGCGTAGTAGATGCAGACTTCCTTGGATACCGAAGCGTTTCTAGAGCCGGAGAAGGGCCGGTTACGGAGCGATTACGCCCCTATAAAGGATCTTTTGCTGGCATTCGTTGCATATATGGCAAAGAAGAGAGAGGAGTCTCCAGCTACATCGGTAAACCTGATACGTTATTCCGTGTTAACCCGTTGTGTCGCCAGAGCTATGGAGCCTCCGGGCATCTACACCGACGGCGTGCCCTATCCCGTGGAGTACAAATCGGGTCGCCGTCGGAGGGGGCATCACGAGGAATTGCAGCTTTGCGCGCAGGCTGTTTGCCTTTGAGGAGATGCTCAACATGAAAGTCGATAAAGGTGCGCTTTATTGGCATGGCTCGCGGGAACGCAAGGAAGTTGTGCTCACCGAGGCGCTGAAGATAAAGGTCGGAGAAATTGCCGCTGCCGTGCATGAAATGCTTGTTGCGCGTCATATGCCGCCGCCGGTAAATGACAAGCGGTGCGAGGACTGTTCGCTTCGGGAAGCTTGCTTGCCTCATGTTGCGGGGAACATATCGAAAAACAAAATGGCTGTGAAGGAACTGTTTGAGTGCCGATGAGAGGAGTGAGGGGATGGATGAGGGGATAGCCGTTTTCAGAGGGAAGGAAATCAGGAGGACGTTGCACAAAAACGAGTGGTGGTTCTCGATTATAGATGTTATCGAGGTGTTGACAGGAACGGATCGATCGAGAAAATACTGGAGCGATCTGAAGAATAAACTTGTGGCCGAGGGCTATACTGAAGTGTCCGAAAAAATCGGACAGTTGAAAATGCAAGCGCCTGATGGAAAAATGCGTGAGACCGACTGCGCCAACACTGAAACAATGTTCCGCGTAATCCAATCCATACCTTCCCCCAAGGCCGAGCCCTTCAAACGCTGGTTGGCGAAAGTAGGCTACGAACGGGTGCAGGAGATAGAAGACCCGGAGCTTGCCACGAAGAGGACGCGGGCGATATATAAAGCAAAGGGCTACTCCGACGACTGGATTGAGAAGCGGATGCGTGGGATTGCCATCCGGGAAGAGCTTACGGACGAATGGAAA
>JANPMZ010000426.1:0-1519 GCA_031427195.1 Nitrospirota bacterium | reverse complement strand
TCGGCTTTTTCGCTTTTCTCGATCTCGAAGAATATCTGACCGGTTTGCTCGGCGTCAAAGTCGACCTGGTTTCGAAAAAGGCGCTCAAACCTCGAATCGGCAAACACATCCTTCAGGAACTCGTTAGCCTATGACAGCCAGAAAGGAGTACGGCGATTATATTCAGGACATCGTCGATTCCATAACCGAGGCCGGCGAATTTGTGTACGGCATGTCCTATGATGCTTTCTCGGCAGATAAAAAAACGATAAACGCTGTTATCCGGAGCATCGAGGTCATCGGCGAAGCCGCGAAGAACATTCCTCAAACGCTGAGAGACCGTTATCCCGACATTCCCTGGAAAAAGATGGCCGGGATGAGAGACAAACTGATCCATGAGTATTTCGGCGTCGATCTGGAGATCGTGTGGCAAGTGGCCACCAGCGAGCTTCCGCCATTGAAACCCACATTCATCAAAATGCTGGGGGATATTGAGGGTGAAGAACAGGCGGGATGACGGGCGGAGCCGGAGGATTTGCATGACGGAGGCATCGTTCTTGTCCCGCTTCAGGAAAAAGTTCATGTATGCGTAACAGTATGGACTGTCATCGAAAGAACGCAATGAGGCCGGTTGGGAATGAGTAAATTTCTCTTTGACCGGCTTTTTCTTTTCGCAGAGCTATAGCTGATAGGCACTGCAATTAAAAACTTCTTAGGACCAGGTCTGTAATGTTGGACTTTCTAAGGACTGGAATGAAAGTAAACTGCTATGAAGTTCAAACAAAAAAAATATCTGGACAACCTTCCGCTCGCGGAAGCGATCGCGAAATACGAGGCTGCGCTGAAAAAAGCGGATATCAACAGGCCGCTCGTTGGTGAGCCGGTACCGGTCGGCGATGCGCTGGGGCGCGTTACGTCGGAAGCGGTGATCGCGAAGCTTTCTTCGCCTTTCTATCATTCCGCTGCCATGGACGGTTATGCCGTCCGGTTCATTGACACCTTCGGAGCAAGCGAAACAAGGCCGAAGCGGCTCATTGTCCCTGCGCAGGCTGTGGCGATCGATACCGGCGACCCCATGCCCGATGGCTATGACGCCGTGATCATGATCGAGGACGTGGAGAAGCTACCCGGAGCGGAGCTCGAGCTTCTTAAACCTGCCACGCCGTGGCAGCATGTGCGGCTCGTGGGTGAGGACATTGTCGCCACGGAGCTCATCATTTCGGAGAACCATACAATTCGGCCGGCGGACATGGCAGCCATGCTCGCCAGCGGACATACCACGGTCATGCTACGCACCAGGCCCGTGGTCTCCATCCTGCCCACCGGGACCGAACTGGTGGACCCCGGCAGCCAGCTTAAAAAAGGCGCTATCATCGATTTCAACTCGACCATGCTTGCAGCCATGGCAACGGAGTGCGGCGCGCATGCTGTCCGCAGGAGCATCGTAAAGGATGACGCTGCTCTTCTCAAACAATCCATCCTTGAGGCTCTTTCCAATTCCGACCTGGTGGTGATCAACGCGGGCTCTTCCGCAGGCAGG
>JANPMZ010000425.1:0-1866 GCA_031427195.1 Nitrospirota bacterium | reverse complement strand
CATGGCAAAGGAACTGTCTGAAAAGGGCGCGGACCTCATCAACGTGCAGGTATCGGACGACGGCAACGGCGACGAGGAACTGCTGCCGCTTGCGACCGAGGCCGTACAGCTGGGCGGCGGAGTGCCGATCTGCCTCGATTCGCGCAACGTAAAAGCGCTGAAAAAAGCAATACCACTTTGCACGGAACCGCCGATCATCAACTACCTTTCGGCGGACGAAAAGAACCCTGATGAAATCCTTGCGCTTGTCCGGGAGACCAGGTCGAACCTCATCATCCGGGCGCTCAAGGGCACCGTGCCCGCCACCCTTGAGGCCAAGCTCATGATCATCGAGGACCTGATCGAGAAGGCCAACGCGGCCGATGTGCCGAACGAACGGATCTTCGCCGACCCGTCGGTGGTCCACATCAGCAAGGGCATGGGGCAGGAGCACCTGCTGAACGCTCATGAGAGCATCGTGGTGCTGAATGAAATGGTCGACCCGCCGCTCAACACCGTGGTATGGATCTCAAACGTGACCTCGGGCCTGCCGAAGAACCTGAAGTCCACGGTGGCCTCTGCCTATCTTGCCTATCTCGCGGGATCGGGCTTAAGCGCGGCCATGGTGAATGTGAAGGATGCGGAGCTCATGAAAGTGGTGTATCTGATCAAGACCTTCCGGGATGAGATCACCTTTGCGGCGGGGGATTTGGGGTAGGAGTAGCAGTGCGATGCGGACGTGCAACGAAAAAGGCGGGAAGTTTTAAACTTCCCGCCTTTTTTTATTACCGCTGAGGATGCCGCGCTTCTCGCAAGAGCATGAAAGCGAGCGCCCCGGAAAGAATGCATGCGGGCACGCTGACCCATTGGGGAACGATGAGGCCGTTCATGATGACTTCGCAGTGGAAATAGAGGCGAAACAGATGCGCGAGAGAAAGGATTGAGCCCTACGACCATTTAGTTGTCCAATGCGCAAAGACAAAGTTGACTTAATATCTGCAATTGCAGAATCAAACATGTCTTTTCTTCGCGTATATTCTTTAATGAAATCTTTTGGCAGATGCTTTCTTATCATAATTTCCCCCAGGATTGATAAGCCTTTGAAGAGGAAATTACGTGCCGACTGCGCGCAATTTTCATTGTGTGATGTTTCCTAGTCACGCTTCAGCCACAGATGCCGGATTGTTATATCAGGAGCTTGCTGCCCGGTCTCAACATAGCAGAAGGTTCGCGAGTGGCGACTGATATGAACGACTTCACTATTTTCCCCTGATTTAGATCGTCTGCATGAGGAGAAGTCCGTCATTCGGGCACAGAATCGTCGTCATCGCTATTATCATCAGCATTGGCATTAGTGAACTTTCGTCGCTGTCCACAAGGGGCTAAAACGAGTCCTTTTGGGGGTTTTCCTACAGGTTCAACGCGCGGCTGACCCGCCGGGCGAAGCCCGGTCGGTGTCGAGCCGCTGGTTAGAAAATCTTTGATTCCCATTTCGTTGTTTATAGTATAAAATGATACAAGAAATGATATAATACTGCAAACAAAAAAGGGGAAACAAAGAATGCCGTATCAATCAGTAGACCAACTCCAAAAGGTTCTCACCAAAGAGGTATTCCATTACGCCAAAGATTCCAAGAAGGCCGCAGGGCGTGCCCTTGGAACACTTGTTGAAATCATCACCTTCTACGCACTCAAATCGTGGGGTGTCGAAAGAAACATTGCGATTGAGAGACCATTGCCGGAATTTGGAAACGATGAAATAACTCACAACGTTGAGTATAGCCTTCATCCATCAACCCCTATGATGACGGTGAAGTTCAACCGTGATGAGCTTCCTATCACCGCAAGGAAGATCACCAAAAATAAACAGCTTTCCGAACTTGGAAT
>JANPMZ010000424.1:0-1756 GCA_031427195.1 Nitrospirota bacterium | reverse complement strand
GTCAAGCATCGAGAAGTGACCTTATAGACGCTCTCAAGAGGAAAGCATAGATAGAAACAACCCCCAATATTGAAACAATGTCCCCAATGTTGCCCTCCTGTGATATCCCGGTTAGAATGATAGCAGTATACCCGGTAATGTCAGGCATGGCAAGAGTGGCAACAATCGAACTGTCGCGTCAATGTCCTTGCGTTCGAATTCATGAAGTCGTTGGCTGTGTTCCACCCCTATACCCTCAACGTTGTTGACCTGCGGCTATCACGGGTGTAACATAGGAAGCATACTAATCTGAATGCTGGCGCGATCGCGGCCTGACGCGAAATATTGTTCCTGGGGAGGATGAAATGCTGAGAAAGCTGTCTGTAGGTTTGCACCATGGTCTCGCCACGCTTTTATTGGTAGGAGTTCTGATGTCATGCGGAGGAGGAGGGGGTAGCGCCAGCAATTCTGCTAATCCTACGTATACCCTGTCCGGCATGGTAACCGGTATCGTCCCGCAGGGGGTCACGATCACCTTGTCCGGTGCTGGAACAGGGACCACGACCACGAGTGCCGCCGGAACGTACAGTTTTACCGGCCTGTCGAATGGATATTATACGGTAACTGCAGCCCGGGCGAATTATAAATTCACTCCTGCAAGCCAGGCGGTTGCGATCAATTATGCCAATGCCGCGGCAACAACGATTGTTAGTGAGAACGCGTACGGCATATCTGGTCATGTTGCAGATGGGTCCACTGTTGCGACCGCGGGGGTGACCATGACGTTGACCGGCTTAGGCCTTGCGTCTTCCCTGACGGCAACAACCGACGCAAGCGGCAACTATACCTACAGTGCCGTGCCAGGGGATTACACGGTGACACCCAGCAAGAATTCACAATATGACGCCGTTCTCCATACGCTCACCACATACAGTTTCAGTCCTCCGAGCAAGCCGGTCACGATCAGCAATGCTAATTTCCCCGGCGTCGACTTTGTAACAACGGTAACGACAACGAATGCGTATAATATTTCGGGAAAAATTATACCGGGGACTCAGTTTCTTACTACGGACCCATTTATTCTCGTGGGGGTTACCGTAGGGCTGTATAATTCAGGTTCTGTAATTTTGATTACCACAACCACCGACGCAAGCGGTAATTATGCCTTCAATGGCATACCAAACGGAAGCTATACCGTATCGCCATACAACTTCCGTACAGGTAGTTGTCCTGTTGTTCCTACAGAGTACTCATTCAGCCCCGTATCTTCGGCGATTACGATCAGCGTCAGCAATCTCACGGTTGACTTCGTTGAAAATATAAGTCGAGGTGGATGTGTCAGCCCCATTTAGCAGGACTGGCTGAAAGAGAACTGCGTAAGGACAGGATGCCTTGAGCATGGAGGAATCCAAAGCTGTATAGTGGATGGTCGCAAAATCATCAAGGCCTCCGGGTATTCACCGGAGGCCTTTTCTTTACGATGTGAAATGGTGGGCATAGCGGAGTGCGCTTTGTTTCACGGGGTTGGCCAGCCCCCTCGTGTGCTCCCCCGATGCACTATTTCCGCCTTATTTCTCTTCAAATCCGGTGGTTCCTGGCCTTGGTCAGGAATGGTGCGTTCGATTCACTTGCTCTCCCGCCAATTTTCCCATTTAGACTTCAATTGATGCCGCCTTTGACCATCTATTCTCTTTCATAGATTATCATCCCTCGTCTTTCCCTGAATCGTTACTAAAAAAATAGGCCCGCAGGGAACTGCGGGCCTATCCTGCAATAC
>JANPMZ010000423.1:0-6566 GCA_031427195.1 Nitrospirota bacterium | reverse complement strand
ACGCTCCGTGACGGGGCGCAGGCCGAGGACGTGAATTTTTCGGTCGAGGACATGGTCCGGGTCGCCGTAAAACTTGACCAGTTCGGGGTGCAGTACATCGAGGGCGGCTGGCCCGGTTCCAACCCCCGCGATGTGGAGTTCTTTAAGGAGATGCGCCGAGTCAGGCTGAAGAAGGCGCGGCTGACCGCCTTTGGAGCTACCAGGCGTGTAAAGCTCAAGGCAGCTGATGACCCCAGCCTGAAAGCCCTGGTTTCCTCAGGCGCCGGCGTCTTCACGATCTATGGCAAATCGTGGGACTTCCACGTGCTCAAAGCGCTCAAGACCACGCTTGCCGAGAACCTCGCCATGATCAACGAGTCCGTGCTGTTTCTTAAGAAACACGCGGATGAGGTGATCTACGACGCAGAGCACTTCTTTGACGGGTACAAGGCAAATCCTGAGTATGCGATCAAGACGCTGCTTGCCGCGGAAGCCGCGGGCGCCGACTGCCTGGTGCTGTGCGACACGAACGGCGGCGTTCTGCCGCATGAAGTCGAGGAAATTATTGTGCAAGTAAAAAAGCGGACCCATGCGCCGCTCGGGATCCATGCGCATAATGATTCCGAACTTGCCGTGGCTAATTCTGTTGCGGCGATCAGACTCGGCGCGATCCAGGTCCACGGCACAATCAACGGTTACGGCGAGCGGTGCGGGAACGCCAACCTCTGCTCCATCATACCGAGCCTCAAGCTCAAGATGGGGATCGACTGCGTGTCTGATGCCAGCCTGGCCAGGCTCCGCGAGCTTTCCCGATATGTTGACGAGCTTGCCAATCTGCCGCACAGGAAGCGGCAGCCTTACGTGGGTGACAGCGCCTTCGCGCACAAGGCCGGCATGCACGTGGATGCTATTGTCAAGAATCCCCTTACTTACGAACACATCGTCCCTGAAAAGGTGGGTAACCGGCGGCGTATACTTGTTTCCGATATGGCCGGCAGGAGTAGCATACTGCAGAAGGCCGCAGAGCTGGGCATATCCCTTACCAGGGACAGCCCTGAACTCGCCGAGATCCTCAAGAAGGTCAAGCAGCTTGAGAATGAAGGCTATGAATTTGAGGGAGCGGAAGGATCTTTAGAGCTCCTTATGCTCCGCGCCGGACGCGGCTATGAGTCGGTTTTTAATATATTCGACCGGATCGACTACCGGGTGTTCACCGAAAAAAGAAAGATCGACCCGCATCCATTGAGCGAAGCAACGGTGACTGTCGAGGTCGGCGGTGCGATCGAACATACCGCCGGCTGGGGTACGGGGCCGGTGAATGCGCTCGATAAGGCCCTCCGCAAAGTACTGCCCAAATATTTTCCGGGCAAAGGGTTGGAGGATGTACGCCTGCTTGATTATAAAGTGCGCGTGCTTACGGCGGCAGAAGGAACGGCAGCCCGCGTGCGCGTGCTGATCGAATCCGGCGACGGCAGGAACAAATGGGGCACGGTCGGCGTGTCCGAGAATGTGATCGAGGCGAGCTGGCAGGCGCTGGTTGACAGCATTGAGTATAAACTGTTGCGGGCGCGAAAAAAATAATCGCCTGCGGATTGTCCCCGTGGAGTACCGGGGACGGGCGAAATAGAGGCGTGGAATGATCGAAGAAGAAGGCATGGTAATAGAGGTCCAGGGGGGCGTCGCCAAAGTAGAGATACTGAGAAAAAGCGCCTGCGAGAACTGTGCTGCTTCAGGGACCTGTCACCCCGGTGATCAGGAGCTTATGGAGGCCGACAATCCGCTCGGGGCGGTCAAGGGGCAGAGGGTAAAGGTTGTGGTCGCACCGCAGGTCTATCTGAAAGCGTCGCTCATTCTGTACGGGATCCCGATGGTTGCGATGGTCGCCGGCGCGATCCTGGGGAAAAATGCAGCGGTTGCGTATGCGGGAGAACCGAATTCCGACCTCTGGGCGTTCATCGCCGGCATGACCTGCTTGGTGATATCTTTTTATTTCATAAGGCTGTATAATAACAAAGTTGAAAAAACCCGTGAGTACCAACCGGTCATTGTAGAGATTCTCTCCCGACCTGACGACGGCAACGTGGTCCCCACATTATGAGAATGATCAAAAAACCAGACGAGGCAAGACGGCTCGCACGGACGATTATTTCCGATGTCGTTATGTACAACCCGCAGAAGGTCAGGGAAGGCATTGAAAAGGACAGCCTTTTTGACGTGCTTACCGATGAGCTTGCCGAGGGGAAAAAATATTATGAAAGCATGGTGGATGAGGAAGTTCGTCAATCCACCAACTTTTTCAATGAAGCGCTGGTCGACGTGCTGCTGCAGCAGAATGCGAAAATAAAATCAGAGATCTGGTAGCTCATAAGATAAACGAAATCGCTCATCAAGGGGTGTCTTATGAAAAATGCAGAGAGTAAAGAAACCCGCAATATCGCCATCCTTTCTCACGGGTCGGCAGGCAAGTCATCGCTTGCCGATGCCATGCTGTTCGCCGGCGGCGCGGTCGCTGCCCAGGGAAGCGTGGACACGGGCACCTCGGTGTTCATGCACGAACCCGAGGAGCTCGCGCGCAAGATCACGATCACCTCCTCCTTCGGGTATGTTGACTGGAAGGGTGTGCGGATCAATATCATCGACACGCCCGGCTATATCAATTTTCTTGAAGAGATCAAGGGCACGCTCCGGGCGGCTGACGGCGCCATTGTAATTGTCTCCGCGCTTTCCGGCGTCAAGACCGAAACCGAGAAGATCTACAAGTTCGCCTGCGACTACGAGATTCCGCGCATTGCCTTTGTGAGCAAACTGGACAAGGAACGGGCGGATTTCTTTCGCGCCATCGGCGACATGGAAAAGTACTTTTGCAAGAACGCCCTCGTGCTCCAGCTCCCGATCGGCCTTGAGGACAGCTTCCGGGGTGTCATCGATTTAATAAAAATGAAGGCGCTCTTCTTCACCGCGGACGAAAGCGGAAAGACGGAGGAACAGAATATCCCCGGAACCATGCAGCAGGATGCGGCCCTGTACCGGAAAAAGCTTGTTGAGCAGATTGCGGAATCTGAGGACAGTCTGCTGGAAAAATATCTCGAAAAGGGCGATCTTTCTCAGGAGGACCTTATTGCAGGATTGAAGCACGGTACGCTGGTCGGCGGCCTGCTGCCCGTGCTGTGCGGCTCCCCGGTGAAGAATATGGGCATTCAGCAGCTTATGGATGCGGTGATCACCTGTCTTCCCTCTCCGGTCGAACGGGCCGGGATCGTAGCGATCAAAGGAACGGACCCGAAGACCGGCGGCGAGATAACGCGCAAACCACTTCCCGAGGAACCCCTTGCCGCGCTCGTGGTTAAGACTATCATCGACCCCTTCGCAGGAAAACTTTCGGTGGTCCGTGTTTTTTCCGGCACACTCAAGTCCGATCAAACGGTCTACAATTCCACCCGGCAGGTGAAAGAAAAGGTTGGTACGCTGTTCCTGATCCAGGGAAAGAAACAGGTCGCGGTCCAGTCGATCGCTGCCGGACAGATCGGTGCTGCAGCCAAACTGAAGGAGACGCTGACCGGCGATACGCTCTGTGCCGAGGCGCAGCCGATACTGATGGAGTTCGCAAAGTTCATTGATCCGGTCATGTCCTTTGCTATCGAACCCCGGTCCCGGGGAGACGAAGACAAGGTGAGCGTCGGCATTCATAAGCTCCTGGAGGAAGATACGACGCTCCGTTTTACCGTTGACGACCAGACCAAGGAAATGATCCTTTCCGGCATGGGGCAGGTGCATCTCGAGGTAACGCTCGAAAAGCTCAAACGGAAATTCGGCGTGGATGTGAAGATGAAGACACCCAAGGTCCCCTATAAGGAAACGGTAAGAACCAGAGCCAGTGCGCAGGGCAAGTACAAAAAGCAGACCGGCGGCCACGGGCAGTATGGCGACGCCTGGATCGAGATCGAGCCCCTGCCGCGGGGCGGGGGATTTGAGTTCGTCGATAAGGTCGTGGGTGGAGTGATTCCCCGGCAGTATATTCCGGCCGTGGAAAAAGGCATTCTCGAAGCCATGCACGAAGGCGTGCTGGCCGGGTACCCCATGGTCGACGTGCGGGTCACGGTCTTTGATGGTTCCTACCACACCGTAGACTCATCGGAAATGGCATTCAAGGTCGCTGCATCCATGGGCTTCAAAAAGGCCGTGGAAGCGGCCAGGCCCGTGCTGCTCGAACCGACTATGAGCGTTGAGGTCGTGGCCCCTGATGATACCCTGGGCGCGGTCATCGGCGAGCTCAACTCGCGCCGGGGCAAAGTGCTGGGTGTTGTGCCGCAGGCGAACGGGCAGGCCATCAAAGCACTGGTGCCCATGTCGGAAATGCTTTCCTATGCTCCTGCGCTCAATTCGCTCACGAGCGGCAGGGGCATATATACCATGGAATTTCACGGTTTCGAAGACGTGCCCAGCCACCTGGCGCAAAAGATCATTGCAGAACGAAGCGCACACCTCCACGGCGGAAATCACCCTCAGAAAGAGAAATAAATGTACAGAAAAGATACCCTCGCAAACGGGATCCGCGTTGTGTCGGAAACACTTCCCAAGTCACGCTCGGTCTCCATCGGCGTATGGGTGAAGGTCGGTTCACGCCACGAGCCGCCGGAACTGGGCGGCGTCTCGCACTTTATCGAACATATGTTCTTTAAGGGAACTGCACGGCGGAGCGCAAAGGACATCGCCATCGAAATGGACTCCCTGGGCGGCGAGATGAACGCGTTTACCTCCCAGGAAACGACCACGTTCTATGCCAAGGTGGTCGATGAACATTTGCCGGTCGTCATCGATATCCTTGCCGATATTCTTCTGGGATCGCGCTTCGACCCTGCCGATATGGAGAAGGAGCGCAAGGTCATTCTCGAGGAAATAAAAAGCGTCGAAGATACGCCTGACGACTACATCCATGAACTGTTCACCAGCACGGTCTGGCCGGACAACTCCCTGGGACGGCCCATTTTGGGGATCCCGGAGACCATCAAGACGCTTTCTCACCAGAGCATCATCTCTTACATCGAGCGCTATTATCTGCCGAAAGAGATCGTGATATCCGTTGCGGGGAATTTTGAGCACAGCCGGCTGATCGAACTGCTGAATGCCAGTTTCGGCAAACTGTCGAGGACCGGTGTCCCGAAGAAGGACGTGACCCCGGATTTCACCCGGGCGACGGTGGTCAAAAAAAAGCAGCTGGAACAGGTGCAGATCTGTCTTGGGTGCAAGGGCCTCAAGTACGCCCATGAAGACCGTTTCGTGCTCATGGCCCTCAATACCGTGCTCGGGAACAGCATGAGCTCACGCCTGTTCCAGGAAATCCGCGAACAGAATGCCCTGGCCTATTCCATTTATTCTTATGTCACCTCGTATCGTGATACGGGCCTGCTCACGATCTATGCCGGGACAGATCCGTCCAATGCCCTGGAAGTGGTCCGGCTTGTGATCCGTGAGCTCAAAAAGATCAGGGACGAGGGGATCACCCAGGCGGAGGGGCTGCGGGTGAAGAACCAGATCAAGGGCAGCCTGGTCCTTTCCCTGGAGAGCAGCAACAGTCATATGAGCAGGCTGGCACGGCAGGAAATGTACTTCGGCAAGTATCATTCAATGGATGATATCATCAAGAGCGTTGAAACAGTCGCTCTTGACCAGGTGCAGCAGCTGGCGCAACAGCTTTTTACGAGCGAGAACTTGTCGCTCACGATCCTCGGTCCGCTCAGCAAGGCCGATGTGCCGGATTCGGTGCTGGAGATGTAAATGCAGGAGACAGGAGACAGGAGACAGTAGAACAGCTATTGCTTTTCTGGCTTCTGACTCCTGTATAACACTATGCCTGAACATCTTACCGTTCATATAACCCAGCTCACAAATTCTGACAGCGCTGAAACCTTGAAAGACGTGGACGTGCGCCTCATTGCCCGCAACAATGAGATTCTGGCCACTGCCAAGACCGATGCCAATGGCGCGGTGATGTTCGCGCCGGGCTTGTCAAAGGGCCTGGGCGGGCTGGAGGCCACGCTGGTAGTGGCCCAGACGGCAGAAGATTACGGATTTATCGATCTCTCGCAGAGTGCCTTTGACTTGACGGACCGTGGTGTCTCTGGCCGCCCCCCGCCCGGCGCTGTGGATGCCTTTGTCTATGCCGAGCGCGGGGTTTACCGCCGGGGCGAGACGGTTCACGCCACGGTTCTCTTGCGCGATGCCAAGGCCAATGCCATGGCGGGAGCGCCGCTGTCTCTGGTGGTAGTGCGGCCCGACGGCGTTGAATACAGCCGCCGCCCATCCTCTCACTGTCATCGTCGCCACAGACTGTGGCAGCACCACGACCAAAGCTATTCTGATCGAGAAGGTCGGCGACGAATACCGGCAAACCTATCGCGGGGAAGCACCGACGACGGTGGAAGCCCCGTTCGAAGATGTGACGCGTGGGGTACTGAATGCCATTGCGGAAATTGAAGAACTCTCCGGCCGGAAAATCCTCGACGGCGACAAGATTCTTACGCCCAATCGCGCGGCTCAGGGTGACCCGAAGACGGGCGTGGATATCTATATTTCTACCAGCAGCGCAG
>JANPMZ010000422.1:0-3012 GCA_031427195.1 Nitrospirota bacterium | reverse complement strand
GCGTCGATCCCGCTCTCGATGATCGGCATCATGCCGGGCTTTGCCATGACGAACGTTTACTTCAGCGCCACGTCCATGATCGGCGTCATCGCCCTGGCGGGCATCGTGGTCAGGAACTCCATCGTGCTGCTTGAGTTCATTATGGACAAGAAGCAGGAAGGTTTGCCGCTGGAGCAGGCGCTGATAGAAGCAGGCGCCATTCGTTTCAGGCCGATCGTGCTGACCGCAGCGGCCGCGATCCTCGGCTCCGCCGTGATCGTGACCGACCCGGTCTGGTCGGGACTGGCCCAGGCGCTCATCTTCGGGATGCTGGCGTCCACGGCGCTGACCTTGGTGGTGGTGCCGGTATTCTACTATATGATTGAAAAGAAACATTGGGAAGCGTGAAGACAGGGTACAGGGGTCCAGTAGCCAGGGGTCAGGAAAAACAAAGCGTGGGGTTTACCGGCCCCTGGACCCCGGACCCTGGACCCTGCCGTACTAAATTGGAGGAACCATGTCAAACACCTGTGTCAGCATAGAATGCAAGGACTGGATCAGTACGGTCACGATCGATAACCCGCCGGACAATTATCTGGACAAGGAGGTCCTGGCGAGGCTGAACAAGACCGTGAGCGAAGTGTACGCTGCCCAGGCAGATCTTCGCGTGGTCCTGATCGCTTCCCGGGGCAGGAATTTTTCAGCAGGGATCGATTATGCGGGCTTCGTAAAAATGACCAAGGACGAAGCTGGCCATTTTGCTGAAGTGGGCTACAACCTGCTCAAACACATCGAGAACCTGCCGGTCCCGGTGATCGTTGCGGTCAAAGGAGAGACCACGGGCGCCGGTCTGGGGCTTGCGCTTGCCGCGGACCTCAGGATCGCGGCAGCGGACACGGTCTTTTCGTTTCCCGAAGCGCAGTTCGGCGTGCCGCCCATCTTCGGGTCGTCACAGCGGCTCGCTAAGACCGTCGGCATCGGCAGGGCAAAGGAACTGCTGTTCACCGGCCGGACCGTTGACGCTGAAGAGGCGCTCCGCATCGGGTTGGTGAACAGGGTTGTTCCGACCGAGACGCTCGACGAAGAGGCGAATAAACTTGCTCTCCGCATCGCCGGGAACAGTTTGAGCTCGCTCCGCTCGATAAAAATGCTCGTCAACTTCGGGCTGAGTGAGGGCTACGACGTGGGGCTACAGCAGGAGGTCACGGCTTTCAGCGAGGCCTTTAATCCTGACACGAAGCAATGGGAGAGATTTTAGAAAAACAGGGTCCAGCAGCCAGGGGTCAGGGTACAGTAGAAGCGGGGCGAGGCGGATGTTCGGTTCCACCTGGCCCCTGGACCCTGAACCCTGCTTTTAAGGAGGTAAGAACAATGGCAATAGAAGCATGGCATATTATGCGGGAAAAAGTAAGCGTCGCGCCGGATACAACGGCGCGTGAAGTAGCGATGAAGATCATTTCGTCGGGACTGGCTGCAATGCCGGTCGTGGACGCCGACCGGGTACTTTTGGGCGTCGTATCGGAAAATACAATTCTGGACTTGATCAGAGAGGAGTGGGACCTGGACAGTATCCAGGCTTCGGCTGTCATGGTTCCCGCGCCGAGCATCGCGGACGCGGCAACGTCTACCCATGATATCGTTTCGCTGCTCCTGAAAAGCTGCTGCTCCGTTGTTGCGGTTGTGAAGGACGGGAAGTACGTGGGAGTGATAAGCAGGCACATGATGATGGACATCTTCACGTCCCCGAACTATTCGCGTTTCGCATCAAAGGACAGGAAAGCGCCGTTCGCGTGTCTTTAAAGGGCAGGGTACAGGGTCCAGTAGCCAGGGGTCAGGAGTAGCAGGACGGTATCCCTATACCCTGGAACCTGGATCCCGAACCCTGTACCCCGAACCCTGTATCCTGTACCCCGCTTTCATTTTTTGCCTTGACAGGGTTCTGTCCCATGAGTATTATACTTTACGCTTTCGGTGCACGGGAGCGCTGTAAATGCTAGTTTCCTGTGCAGTATAGCAGAAGGAGAATTGATCATGCCATTTTATGAATATAAGTGCGGCGCCTGCGGCAAGGATTTCGTGCTGCTCCAGTCGATAACGGCAAAGGAAGAAGATACGGCTTGCCCGTATTGTGAGCAGAAGAAGGCAAAGAAACTCCTTTCCAAATTTTCTTCAGCCAGTTCAGGTTCAAGCTGCAGCCTCGGGGGATATTCCGGCGGCGGCGGTTGAGGCTCCTGATCGGTCCGCCGTGAGCGGATAAAAAAAACCAGAATGGGCTTGAGCGTCGCCGAGACGCTCAGGCTTTTTTGTTCACCAACAGGAGCAGAAAGTAAAGTATCTTTTTACCGCAGAGGAAGACGCGATCACGGTCATGGCCGATGTAACCCTTCGTACATTTCTTCACCCTCGGAACTGGTATGCGCTGCTCATCCTGGCTGGTATCATCTTCATCAGCTGGTTTCCACAGCCGGTGCTCTGGATATTGGGCAACGCGCTTGGGTGGTTCTTTTCCCTGTTCAATTCTCCGGCGCGCCGCGTTGCATCACGGAACATCGAGCTCTGCTTCCCCGAGCTCGGCCCGGACGAGCGCCGGCGTCTGGTAGGACGTCACTTCCGCGCCACCGGTGTTGCGATGCTGGACCTCGGTGTTGCCTGGTTTACGCCTGCCTGGCGGATCCGGCGTGTCGTCACCCTGCGCGATGAGCACTATCTCGACGCTGTTCTGGCTAGCAACAGGAATGCCATCCTGCTCGCCCCCCATTTTATCGGTCTTGATATCGGTGGGATCCGCCTGACCATGGATCGAAAGATGGTGTCCATGTACCGGAAATCGAGAAGCCCGCTCCTGGAATACCTGTTCCAGCGGCGGAGCCGATTCGGCGGCGTCATGGTGATGCACCTGGCCGGCCTGAGGCCGCTCCTCAGGAGCATTCGCGACGGCCTGCCGTTCTACTATCTCCCGGACCAGGACATAGGCGAGCGTTCAAGCGTGTTCGTGCCCTTTTTCGGCATCCCTGCTGCAACGGTGACGACGCT
>JANPMZ010000421.1:0-4658 GCA_031427195.1 Nitrospirota bacterium | reverse complement strand
TCGAAGCGGACGGCCCTTGCCGGTCTCATTCTGGGCATTGCCTGCGGACTCCAGATGCTCGTGATCGAAGGCATGCGAATAAAATTCGGCGTGAAAAACGCCGGCACACTCCTCTCCAGACTGGGGCACGATTTCGGTTTGTCGGTTTCGGGCACGGTCTTTGATCCCGGGTACTGGTACGTGACGACCCAGGAAGCCCAGTGGGTAGGATGGCTGTTCAATAAGCTCGGCTGGGACAATATGGACAACATCTATTTCGGCCTGAACAACGGCATTCCCAATCCCGCCGTCAACCCGGCGGACTGGATGTCTCTCGCGCTGATCGGCGGCGCTGCTGTGATGGCGCTGCTCAGCAACGAGTTCAAGTTCAAGAAGCCCACGAGAGAGCTCGCGGTATGGGCGATCGTCGGGGGACTCCTCATGGGGATCGGGTCCCGCCTCGGCCTCGGGTGCAATGTCGGGGCCTTTTTCGCCCGCGTTGCCCTGGGCGATGCGTCGGGCTGGCTGTTCGGCATCGGGATGATCGGCGGCGCCTACATCGGGGTCAAGTTCTTCAACTGGTGGACGGAAAGAAAAATGGCCAAAGAAATGGCCGCGTTCGATCTTTAATCAAGAGCTCAGGGAGGGCACTGCCGTGGCAATGAAGTTTGAGAAAAAAAGCGAAGGTTGTTTTATGCTGGATGTAACGGGATATGTATGCCCCCACCCACAGATCTACACAAAAAAGGCACTCGAAAAAATGAAATCGGGAGACGTCATCGAGCTGGTATTCGATAATCCATCATCGGGAGAATCGATCTCCGCGATGTGCGAAACTCACGGAAACGACATCATAGAAAAAAACATGACCAGCGGCAAATATATATGGAAAATCAAGAAGGCATAAGCAGCTGAGGCAATTTCGCACCAGGAGGGGTCGTGATGAAGAGCACGTTCTGGATCGTTATTTTGGTCGTAGTGGGGTTCACTGGATTCCTCATCGGGTATAGTCTGCCGCCGTTCGTTGAGGCCGGCATCATCGGCGGCGGACCGAACAAGGTCAAGGCAGGGGCGCAACTGGATACGAAGACGCAGGACTATTACAAGAACCTGCAGAAGGAAGAGTAGGACAATGAACGGGAAGAACAGGGAGGCATGGTCATGAAAACCGGAGTCTGGATTCTCCTTGCAGCGGTCATGGGGGTCGTCGGAGTGGCCGCTGGCTACGTGGTTTCATCGAAAAGCGGTGTGCAGGTCGGATACTTCGAATCGGTGGAATCAGGCGGTTACGGCAGCACCGGCGATTCCGTTGAAGGCATTGATACACAGACAGAGGATTACTATAAGAACCTGTACAAGGAAGACGCGGAGTAGTCTGGAAAAACTTCCCAAGGAGTTGAGATGAAAAAAGTTCTAATCGCTGTTGATGATAGCAAGGGCTCACAGACGACCATCGATACCTTCGCCGGACTTTTTTCCTGCACCCGTCCGGAAACGGTCGTGCTGCTGTACGTCGAGAAGATCGAGGGCAAATCCCTGATGGACGAGATGCTGGGCATGCCCGAACTGTCGACACTGAAGGAGCAGTTGCAGGGAACGGCATATCAGGACGCGCTCGACTCGAAGGCGCGCGCCATTCTGGAGCACTATAAAAAGGAGCTGATCAGCAAAGGCGTCAGCGGTATCAAAATGGTGGTGAAGCAGGGGCATCCCTCCGACGAGATCCTCGCGACGGCACAAGAAGAAGGCGCGGAAATGATCATTGTGGGTTCGCGGGGCAAGAGGCTCCATACGTTCATGATGGGGAGCGTGAGCCGGGAGATCGCGAACCAGGCGCAGGTCCCGGTGTTGATCGCGCGGTAGGGAGCTCCGGTTTCGCGTCCGCACGATCGGTCCAAAAGGCAGAAACTCCCGCCCGTTCCATCCTTCCCTTACACTGCATCGCGTGCATCAAAGGTTACCGATCGCTATGGAAACTGGAACGAACAATACGATAATCATGGGTGCCGGACTCGCCGGGCTCTCCGTCGGCTGCGTTCTGACCAGGGCAGGCAGGAATGTCACGGTCGTTGAAGGAGACTCCGCGGTGGGAGGCCTGTCGCGGACGATCGAACATAAGGGCTTCCGCTTTGACCTCGGCGGCCACCGGTTCCTCACGAAAACCAAAGCGACCGAGGATTTCGTCAGGGACCTGCTCCGGGACGAATGCCGCGTGGTGCCGCGGACAAGCCAGATTCATATGCGGGGCAGGTATTTCGATTATCCCCTGACGCCGACAAATGCCTTGCTCGGCATGGGTCTCGCCACAACCTTCAGAATCCTCCTTGATTATGCCCATCAGAACGTGAAGAACCTTGTTCAACGGCCCGCAATCGTCTCTCTCGAAGACTGGGTGGTGAACAAATTCGGCCGCGCCATGTTCGACCTCTACTTCAAGGAGTACAGCGAAAAGGTCTGGGGTATCGACTGTCGTGAGATCAGCATGGAGTGGGTCAGCCGCCGGATCGAAGGCCTTTCCCTCTGGAAGGCGATCAAGAACGCGTTCTCGAAGCGAAGCGGCAGCGACATTAATACGCTGGCTGATTCATTCCTCTATCCTGCCACGGGGATCGGCCTTATCGCCGAACGGCTTCAGCAGGAGATCGAAGCGCGCAGTCCCATCCGGACGGACACGAAGGTCATCCGCGTTGATCATGATGGTTTCACGGTCAAGAGCATCATGGTGCAGAACGGTGAGGACCTGTACGATCTTGAAGGGAGTGAGTTCATTTCGAGCATCCCCCTGACCGCCCTGATCCGGGCGCTCCATCCCGCCCCGCCGGCCGAGGTCCAGCAAGCGGTCGCTGCGCTCCGGTATCGGGACCTCATCGTCTCAACGATCATGCTCGACCGTGAACAGGTTACCGATCTTACCTGGATGTATCTCCCCGAGAAAATCATCCCCTTCGGCAGGATCCACGAGCCCAAGAACTGGAGCCAAGACCTTGCGCCGCAAGGAAAGACCCATATTGTGGCCGAATATTTTTGCTTTCAGCAAGATGCTGTCTGGAAGGCGAGCGACGAAGAGATCACTGCCAGCACCGTGGAGCATCTGACGCGCATGGG
The DNA here is from genome assembly GCA_031427195.1 of Nitrospirota bacterium. Lineage (GTDB taxonomy): Bacteria > Nitrospirota > UBA9217 > UBA9217 > UBA9217 > GWC2-56-14. The sequence goes on along the minus strand of JANPMZ010000421.1, from coordinate 1,574 downwards.
GTTCATCAGGAAGCACGAGGTTATCGGTTCCTGCGTCGTACGCGTACCCAGGGCCTATCCCCTTTTTCATGTGGGTTACGAGCAGCACTATGCCACGTGCATGGACTATCTGAAGCAATTCAAAAATCTCCAGGTCATCGGCAGGGGGGGGATGTTCCGGTATCATAATATGGACCATGCCATGGAATCGGGAATCGATGCGGCGAAGGAGCTCCTGCGCAGGCAGCCACGATTGGGACCCGAACGAGCGTTGCAGTGCGAAGGAGTATGCTCGTCATGAAATGCGCGCTCATCATACCGCCCTGGATCCCGGAGGACATTTTCCCCGCAAAGACCGCCGCCGCGCAGATAAATTACTGGCAGCCCCTCGGGACGCTCTATGTTGCCTCGTCGCTCATGAAGGCGGGGCACGAGGTGAAGTTCCTGAACGGCGCCTTCTTGTCCAAAACCGAAATCATGAGCAGCCTGGCGGAATTCCAGCCGCAGTTCATCGGTCTCTATTCAACGACCTTTGGATGGAAGAAAGCGGTCGAAACTGCGCAAACGATCAAGGCCTCTCAGCCGGGGGTTTTCATCGCTGTCGGCGGCCCGTACCCGATTGCCAAGAGGGAGCATTGCCTGCGGGATGCCGTCTCTATCGATGCCGTGGTTACCGGGGAAGGCGAGGCAACCGTTGTCGAGATCGTGGAACGTCTGTCGCGCGGTTACGGACTGCATGGTGTTCGGGGAGTGATCTTTCGGAGCGGGACCAGGACCATCGTGAATCCTGACCGGCCGTTCAACGTTGATCTCGACTCACTGCCTTTCCCGGCGCGGGAGCTCCTGGGCGGGACGGACAGCTATATCCCCCCTCCGGCCACGTATAAGAGAAAACCCGTGGCTGTCATCATGACCTCCCGCGGATGCAACCGCAGGTGCATCTACTGCTTCCAGATGGACAAAGAGCGGACGAGCGGGATCAGGTACCGGAGCATCGGGAACGTGATGCAGGAAATCGAGCACTGTCTTGCGCAGGGGTACCGGGAAATAAAATTCATTGACGACACCCTTGCCGCCGATTACGACAGGGCAATGCAGCTCGCGCATGAGATCAAGGCCAGAAAGCTCGATTTCACCTGGTTCGCCTCGGCATGCGTGAACCAGGTGGACAGGACCCTGCTCAGGGCGTTCAAGGAAGCCGGGTGCTGGGCCATACTCATGGGCGCTGAGAGCGGGGTCCAGAAGAACCTCAATACCATCCGGAAAGGGACCACCCTCGAACAGGTCCGCGCAGCCGTGAAGGCTGCAAAGGATTCGGGATTAAAGGTCTTCACCCCATTCCTCTTCGGCATTCCGGGCGAGACTTTTGAGGAAGGGCTCACAACCATCGAGTTTGCCTGCGAGCTGGACCCGGACGTGGCTAATTTCCACGCGCTCACGCCCTTTCCCGGCACCGAGCTCCATGACAATATCGTGCGCTACGGCGTCATGTCCGACGACCTCGCTGACTTTACCTACCAGGGCGCGGCCTTCGTACCCTATACCATGTCCAGAGATGAGATCACGAGACTCAGACAGATTGCTTTCAGGAAGTT
>JANPMZ010000420.1:0-7974 GCA_031427195.1 Nitrospirota bacterium | reverse complement strand
GCATGCTGCCCGACCTCCCGGTCGAGAAGTTCCAGTTCCTCGGCAACACGTCAATCATGGGCGCCTACTACGCCCTGCTCTGCGACCGCTTGCGGCACGAGGCCGAGGAGATCGCGAAGAAGATGACCTACGTGGAGCTCTCGATGTCGCGGAGCTTCATGGACGAGTACATGTCCGCGCTCTTTTTGCCGCACACCAATCTGGATGCGTTCCCGACGGTGAAGAAGGAGCTGGAGAAGAGGAAGCGGTAACGCGCGAGCGCATAGAGTTAAAACAATTGCAGGCTGGCCGGATACGTTCGGTCAGCCTGTTGTCGTTTGATCGCGGCAACTGCGCTCATGAACAGTTTAGCGACGAGCTGTTGCACGACCGCCGGAAGGATCTGGTCAGGCTCACGAGTTTCTTTGCCGAATCACGAGGATAACTAAAAAAGCACAGGCCCCTTTTTATAGGGGCCTGTGCACTTCATCGTATTCTGTTGGATTGTTAAATGGTGGAGGCGGTGGGAATTGAACTATCAATTCAACACATTGTATTTGTTGAGTGTTGCAAAGTGTTAAATTACCATATACCCCTAAAATACCCCCCGCGTATTCCAACAAATACAGAATGGAACATGATGTGCTTCATTGAAATGCAACTTCAACAACTTCAGGAAGAACCAGGTATAGCTTGTTTCAATCGGTGTTTTCCATTCGACTCAACATCGGCTTTGACGATGAGCACCCGATACCGCTCTAACGATTCCCCGGACTGCACCTACTTCAGATAGGCGGAAAAATAGGGGGCCATCTCTTTCAGCATTTTCTCCGCCGCCATGGGGACCATAAGGGCGAAGACGTTCAGGTTCACCAGTGCGTGCACGTTCGCGTCACTGCGCGCGGCTTCGATCATCCGGTGGCCGAAATCCTTGTTCAATATTTTCACTTCGCCGTAGATCTTTGCAAGGCCCTCGATCCCCCATTTGGGATTCTTCCCGGCCTGCTCCCGGATGAGCTGCGCCACCAGGAACATGGCCACCATTCGGTAGGCCGTCTCATCCAGGCTGGCAAAGGGGAGATGATAGCGGACCATCGGCTTGAGCGGATCCATGATCGGACAGCCGCTGGTGGTCATGATGATGCCGAGCAGCGGGCTCAAGCCCTCCTTGATCGACGTGGCTTTGCTATAGGCCCGCTCCTTGACAACGACGGTCACGTCAACGTTGTCCCTGGAGGTTACCCCTTTGAACTCCTGCACGAGCCCCGGCAGATTTGCGGCAACAGGACAGTAGGGATGGCGGGCCTTGTCGAGCGGGCAGTTGGAGCATTGCTTGTATTCCAGGCGCGCCCATCCCGGCGGGTCCTGATTCCGGTCGCTCACCAGCAACAGGTTATCCTTGTCAAGATGGATGTCGAATTTTTTCGTTGTGCCGTCCTGAAACTTAAAGTCATATACGATCTTGATCTGTTCCGTCATGGAGCTCCTCCTCGTGGAACGCGTTCAGTCTGCCGTTCCGGCTTCGCTCACGCCTCGTCCTTCACCTGGCTCATCAGGGAATCGATGTTCTCCCAGAGCGTTTTGCTCGGCACATACCAGTCTGCGTGCGTGACCGTGATGTCCAGGGTGGACGTTTCTTCGCTCCAAATCCCTTCCAGACGTACACCGTGTTTTTGCGTGTCAATGGACCAGGGATTCTGGCCGGTCACGGCGGATCCGTGGACCTCCAGCGCATTGATGATCGCTTCCACCTTTGCCCGGTTGATATTGTCGTAGGAATGTGTGCCGTGTTTAAACATCGGTTCTTACCTCTCGATCCTTTTGCGCACACCAGAACAACACCCTCCGGTCACGATCGCTCCGCCTGCTCCGTTCGTTTGCCGATAAAGGTGCTCAAACCCTTTTGGAACAAGATCGGCTCGATCCCGAAGGCGTCGCGGATGTCCTTCATGCTGCAGACCGTATCCTCCTGGAGCATGATGAGCTGGTCCGTGGTGACCGGCGGCTTCGGAAGCACCGTCTCCATGACCCGCGCCATGGACCGCATGAACAAAAGTGGCAGGTGCAGGGCTGGACGCGAAACTCCCAGGGCGGCGGCAATGGCCCGGGTGACCTCTTCGTAGCTCAGCTGCTCCGGACCGCCGAGCTCGTACAGCTCGTTCAGATAGGCGTCGCTGGTCACGGCTTTCACGATGCAGGCCACCGCGTCGTTGATGAAGAGGGGCTGCACCTTCGAGCTGCCTGAACCGATGATCGGCAGGATTGGCGAGAGCCGGATCATATCGGACAGCCTGATCGTGAACTGGTCGCCGGGGCCGTAGATGAGCGAGGGCCTGAGGACCGTCGAGGGAATGCCGCTGCCCCGCACCAGCTCCTCGGCCTCCCACTTGGTCCGGTGGTATTGGCTCTTTGCATTGGCGCGAGTGCCGAGCGCGCTCTGGAACAGGAAGTGGCGCACACCTGCTTTCCGCGCTGCTTCGGCGAGATTGCGCGTGCCGTCCACGTGCACGCTCTGGAACGTGGCGCCCGGCGCTTCCTGGATGATGCCTACGAGATGGACCACGCGCTCGATGCCCTGCACGGCCCGTTCCAGGGACGCCTTGTCCGACACGTCGCCCGGCACCACCTCGACGCCGAGGTCGCGCAACCCTATCGCTTTTGCCGGGCTCCTGACCACGGCCCTGACGGACAGCCCTTCCTGCCGCATTTTTTTGATCAGGTGACTGCCGACGAAGCCCGTACCGCCGGTAACGAGTATCATGAAGGACCTCCGGGAACATTGTGTCGTAATATCAAAACCTTTGTGTCTACTCAGGTCAACACCCTTCAGCCGCGAAAGAACGCAAGGAACGCAGAGAGAATTTAAGACTCAAATACATGATTCTGCGCTTTTTCTTTGAGCTCTTTGCGTTCTTCGCTTAGAAGCGCCTACTTTTGGTTGCGGCCAACCTGAGTAGTTATAGGGCTTTTCGTTCTATGGTTAAAACAGCGCCGGCATCCAGAGCCCGACGTTGATCAGCCCCTCGCCTTTATCATCAAGACCCTTTGCGATGACGAGCCGCAGCGTGACGGGCAGATTGTAAGCGACCGACAGGTCCAGGCGCAGCTCTGCGCCCACAGAGCGCTTTGCATCTGATGAATGGAACTCGCCGTCCCAGGCGTTCCCTGCCTCGGCAAAGACCGCGCCGTGCAGCCTCCTCATGAAGAAGGGCGTCTGGCCGCCGCCCCGCTCGATGTTTGCTAGCGGGAACCGGTACTCGAGGCTTGCGAGCCCGGCCTTCCGGCCCCGGAAAGCGTTTTCCGGGTAGCCCCTGAGATACACGGACTGATCATCCACCGCCAGCGTCACATCGCCCGGCGAGTCGCCGCCGAGCGCGAACGCTCCCTGGGGGAGGGGCTGGCCTGTGGAGATACCGCCAAAGGCACGGACCGCGAGCACATGATGTTTCCAGGGGAAGTTGAGATATTCGTGCAAATCGGCAGTATATTTGTCGAACTCAAAATCGCCGCCCAGCGTTTTGTCGAACCGCTCATAGCCCAGTTCGATGGTCTGTCCGTCTTCGGGGCTGATGGAAAAATCGTACTGGCGCGCATTGTTATAAAGATAGCTCAGCCTTCCCGAGCCCAGAACGCCCTCTGCCGGATGGGGTGTATACGACGCGGTCGGGAATGATGCGAGCTTCGTGAGCGAAGAAACCTCGCGCCATCGGTAGCCAAGCGTGGCGATATGCTGGGTCTGCGTCCTGATAAGCGGTACGATGAGCGAAACACCGTAGGTCTTGTCGCGCTCCACATAATCCCTGATCCCGGTCGGAAGAGAGAGCAGCTCGGTGTAGGTCGTGTCCGTGTCCGAGGCCTGAAGATGGATCGTAGGAGCAAAGCCGTCGTAGAGATAGTCAGCGGTATACCAGGCACGGCCCGTTTTGGGACCGTAGAGACCGCTCACGACATACTGATGCCGCTCAACAGCGTCCCCGCCGAAGGTGACAAACCCGCCGAGCGTGCCGCTTTCATAACTGTAGCCGTACCAAGGGATCCAGAAGGTCGGAGCAAGCGTCGGGAGCGGGCTGTAAGGCTTTGTCGAAGTTTCGATCCGCCGTTCTTCGTACTGCACAACGGGATAGGGATCCTGGTACGCTTCAGCGGGCTTCCAGGAGGCCCGGTCATTGGCAAGAGTATGGATGTCGAACCCTTTTGCACTGTAGGACGTGAATGCGAGCACCCGGTTGTCCGGCGAGGGAGCCGGTGCGAAGGCGCCGCCGAGAACATTCGTGATCTGGTACAGGCTCCTGGTCTCCAGGTTCCAGGCAAAGAGGTTGTAAATCCCGGTGCGGTCCGAGGTGAAATAGAGCACCTTCCCGTCAGGGCTCCAGACCGGCGAGCCGTCAATGGCCCGGTCGTGCATCACCTCGTCGATCTTCGTTCCCGTGTTGTCAAGGATCCAGATGTCCTTGTAACCACCCGGCTGCCACAGACTGACCGCGATCTTCGAACCGTCGGGGCTGAAACGCGGACCCTCGTACTGGATGCTGCTCTCCTCGGTAAGAAAAACAACGTCCTTCTGTTCAGCGGGATGTTTCCGGTCGGACGCTATATCGAGCAGCGCGAGCCTGGTCATACCCATCCGGTTCACAACAAAAACAAGCTTGTTTCCGTCCGGCGAAGGCTGCGGGTCGCGACCGCGAACCTCCCTGGTGAGCCGTACTTCCCGGTCCTTTTTTAGATCATAATAATAGAGGTCGTTATAAAAGTTCGTTCCCCACACCTCGATCTTGGTGTAGAAGAGCCTGCTGCCGTCAGCTGACCAGGAAAGGGTCGAGCCGGTCGCACTCGAGGGGGACACGTTCTCCGTCAGCTTGCGGTCGCCCGTGCCGTCGGCGTTCATGACATAAATGCCGGGAAACTCGTCTCCGTTCGCCTCAAGATAGGCGATGCGCGTGCCGTCCGGCGAAAAGGAAGGAGCGAGCGTTTGATAGCCTTTGTGCGTAAGCGCCGTTGATGCCGTCACCTCTTTTGCCTTGACCGCCTCCTGCTGCCTGAAATAGTTGACCCGGAGCTCGTCCTTCCATTCCCGGTAGAGCTTGCCGTAGTACGCGCCGAGAACCCGGTCGGCCGTGGAGTTCACCAGAAAAGGAAACCCGCGTCCGCTGTAGGTGACGCTGAGGTCCGCCAGCTTTTCCCTGCCGTAGGTCTCGGCGATGAAGCGGATAAAGGACCCGCCAAAGAGATAGGGCACGTCTCCCTGTGGCCAGGAATCGGGGAAAACGCTCATCTGGCTGAGCAGCGGAAACGGGCCTTCGAGCGTTGCCATGCGCAGGACCATGTCCGCGGCGGCTGATCGACCGCGACCGCCCATGGTCTGTTCTGTCTCCTCGTACACCGCGAGACCCTCGATCAGCCAGATCGGCTGGAGCGCGTTGGGGAAATAGAACCGGCCGAAGAGCGTCTGCATAATGCCGCCGAGCCCGCCCCGCACCATATCAAGCTGCAGAATGTGCGCGTACTCGTGCGTGATCAGAAGCCGCATCCAATCCTCATAGGGTGTGGCGCCGAACCCGGGTTCGCCGACCGGCTGGGTCAGGAACAGCACCATGAGATTGTACGGCATGGGCGTTGCCATCCCGTTTGCTTCGTCCATGGCATCGACCAGAACAACCTGGGTCTTCCCTTTCGGTTCCCATTTGATGCGCGGGGCCAGCCGGGTATGCACGTCTTCGGCTATCTGCGCTGTTTTCCGGGCAAGGGCTTCACCGCCCTGGTGATAATGGATCAGGAAGTGAGGGGTCTCGAGCGTGGTCCAGGTGAACGAGGGATCGAACTTGGCAAAGGCAGGAACAGCCAGAAGCAGAATAACCGCTATCATAAAAAAGATTTTTTTCACAGACACCCTCCGTGCAGTTCGCGATCAGTGCCCCAAGTGTATATCAAAAAATTAAGGCGGTAAAGAACTTCTTTACCGCCTTAATAAGGCCGCCATCCATCGTGAAGTGGTCATCCGAAAGCAAAGACTCCTTCCGGGCGGAGAAAGATAACGGGAAAGTGCTTTTTAACGCATTGCGAAGTTCCATAGTACAACGACGATAAGCAGGAGGACGATCTCGATGAACGATATTTTCGCCATGATAATGGCGATAGTGCGTTCCGATAAGGTCAACTTGAGCCATATGCTGTCCATGAACCATTTGACAGCTCTTATCCAGGGTGAGGTACCTTCCGCTAGTTTTACATATTCTCCGACGCTTTTTATCCAGAATTGCAGTTTGTTCCGCAAGCCGCTTACGACCGTTTCATCCTCTGATGCGAGCAGAAGAGTTTGTGTGAATTGTATCCCGTTCTCGTGAGGCTCGATCTCAAAGAGAATAGTTTTGATAGCCCCTTCCGCGATCTTGTAGGAGACCCTCCTGTTCATCTCGAACTCGTCCACTTCAATGCAGTGCGTCTCGATCAGTTCCTCTTCATAATATTCGATCGTGACCGCGTACTGGTCCCCCGGTTGCGGGGGCCCAACTGTTGCTGCCGAGAATTTGTTCAGAGAAAAAAAAGGAGAGAGCCTGAGCAGGGTATTCAAGTCGGCTATAACCCGGAAGGCGGTCCCGCTGGAGACAGGAAGTGCTATGGATGCTGAAAGTGCCTGCATAATAAATTATAATCGCTTTGAGGTAAAATGAAAGGGGTTAGAGGGCATCGCCGCCGTCTCTAACCCCTGTGCGAATCTGATTGGGCAGCTTAGATTACTTGCCGCCCTCAACCGTTGCGTAATCGAGCTTTATCCACTCGGGCAGGCCATTCCGATACCAATAGATCTCCTTGAAACCGAGGCTCTGGTACAACAGGCCCGCGGCGGGAGACCGCCAGCACTTTACCCCATTGCAATAGAGAACGAGCGGGATGTTCTTGTCCAGATTATCGGACAGCTTCGGATTACCGAGCAGTTCATCGACCGTAATGAGGACGGCGCCGGTGATGTGCTCTTTGGTGAACTGCTCCTTGTTCCTGTTGTCGATCAATACGTACTTCTTTTTGGCGTCCATCATCTTTTTCAGTTCCTGGCCGTTGATCAGCTTGATCCCCGGAAGCGATTCAGGCATGTCCTTTTTTGCATCCGCATCGGCCTTCAGACTTTCCGCCTGCTTGACCACGGCATCGGGATAAGCTCCGGCATACGCCGTAGCATACAGCCCTCCGACAAGAGCGAACACACCTACCAACGCGATTATAACCTGTTTTTGCATACTTCCTCCTTGAGATTCCGGCATACGCCGGATATTTTTAAAATCTTCTTTTCACGCCAGTACTCCGGTCCGGCTCTGTTCCTGTTCTCTTGAGACATATCCCGGCCCAATGAGCGCGGAATGGTTGCCGCCGCCGGTCTTTACCTGAAGCACTGAGCAGGGCGCCGCTTTCATCAGTTTTTTCACGGAGATTCTCGCTTTGTATTCACTGGACCTTCCCTGGCAGGCGCTGCCGAGCACGATCAGGTCCGCACCCAGTTCCCCTGCCTCCCCGGCAATGACCTGTTCCGGGTCGCCGACCCGGACCGAGGTCGTGATGGTCAGCCCCGCCGCTTCCGCCCGCTGCGCGAAGGCCGCCAGCGCCGCGTTTGCCATCCGGTACAGTTCCGTTTCGGCATAGCGAAAAAATTCCATCCTGGTTTCTGAGGAATGAAGCCATTCTATGCCGACCAGCGACCCCCAGCCCTGATGAATGACATAGAGGGCATGCAGTTCCGCGTCAAGCGTACGCGCCAGCTCCAGGGCGGAGCGCTCCGCCTCGATGGCGCCCGCTGTGCCGTGCGTTGCTAGCAATATCTTTTTGATCATAGCGCCCTCATTTCAGCGTGATAATTACCAGTCCGGCAAGAGCAAAAGCGATTATCAGCGCTGTAATGTCTTCCTTCTTTTCAGAGGCAAAAACGCTGAGTGAGCGCTCCTCCATCTTTTTCTGATCTTCTGTAGTTGCTTTTTCTTCAGCCATTTCTCATGCCTCCTTTAAATA
>JANPMZ010000419.1:0-10007 GCA_031427195.1 Nitrospirota bacterium | reverse complement strand
GCTACCGCCTCAGCGGCTGGATCTCCTTGTCCACGGGAAGGTATTCCTTCACCCAGTGCTTCGCGTGGTAGACGGTATAGAGCTTCTCGATAATCAGGATGATGCCGAAAAAAATGGTCCCGGGCAGCGCCGCGTCGCTCTCCACTCCCGTCACCAGGTTTACGAGCGACATGAGGACCATGACGATGAGGATAGTCTCGACAATCGCGTCGCCGATGCCGAGGAACGGGTGGCCGGTGTAGAAGTACCCGCCGCCGGGGACCAGGATCGAGAGGTTCCGCGCCTTCCGCTCGTTCTTGAACTCCAGCTTGCATGAAGGACAGAGGTACTCTCCGATCGTAAGCTGCGTCGTGCACTTGGGGCAGAGATGGCGCCGGACACCGTCGGTTGTCGGCTGCTGAGCTGACATCCTGGTCCCGTCCAGAACCACCTTCAGCTTCGTCATGTCCTTCACGTTCAGGAAGGTCTCCTTTGACCCGTTCTTGTACTTCACCGTGAACCTTCCCAGGAACGTCGACGGCTTGATCGTGTCCACGTCGCCATACCGTATCTGGGCGATGGAGTGGCGGGGCGAGTAGTTGCCCCTGGTCGGGAAGTGCAGGATGCGCCGGTCCGTCACCACGAGGATGCAGCGCTTGATGTAGTAAATGAACCAGCCCGTGGTGAACTGCTCCAGGAAAGACATGGGCGAGCAGCCGCGCATTGTTAGCAGCACCTCCTCGCCGGGCTCCAGGAACTGCCTGAGCAGCGGAACGAATGGCTGCAGCGTCTTAAGTTGCTGCTTCTTGAGCCGCTCTTTGAACGCGCCTTTGTGGTTCGAGAACGCAATGGACTGGTTGAGCGGAAGGCCGAAAGTCTCTGTGGATGAAGATGTAGTATTCATTGATGCTTCCTTGAAAAGTAGAATATTCCTGACCTTTTGGAATTATACGGGCTGATAAACCTAGATTCGTGGCTGACCTCAAATGCCCTCCGTCATCCCGGAGCTGCCGCAATTATGGCGATAGAGTAGAGCATTGCTTCGTTCATACCACGCTCCTTTTGTGCTGAATTAGCACCCTGGCACTTTACCATTCATGCGAAACTCGCTGGCGCGCCCGGGACTGCACAAGCCAAAACCGATTTAACGCCAGAAGGCTTTGACGCTTTCGCTAGTTAGCATTTTCCTGCAGCTCCGTCTCGATCTCATACCAGTTGATCATTCGCGACATATACATCACTACGGCAAGGATGATCAGGAGCCCGATACTGCCCATGATCAGCGCGTAATCCTCGAGCTGCAGAACTATATACAGGTAGGAATACAGGACCGCCAGCATCCCCAGAATCGTAAGCGCAAATCTTGAATTGGAAACTATCGCCTTCGCGTACCCCGAGATCATGAGCGTGACGGCTGTGGCCGACAGGAGGTAGGCATAATTAAAATGCATATGTTCGGATAAAGATAGCACCAGGGTGTAAAAAAGCAGGATTGCCATCCCTATAAGGATGTATTGAATGGGATGAACTTTCCGTTTGTTGATTATTTCGGAAAAGAAAAACGCCGCAAACGTGAAAACGAGGAACATGATCGAGTATTTGGCAAGCCGTGTCGATTTCTGGTAAATATCGGCTGTCAGGATCAACTGTAGTCCGAAGGCCGATGGTTCAACCTTATATTGAGCGCCTTCCCAAAATTGCGGGTAGTTTCTGTTCAGGTGCAATACCTTCCAATTTGCGGAAAAACCGTCTTTTCTCACCTCGCGGGTGGTCGGCAGGAACGCGCCATTAAAGCTTGGCGAAGGCCAGCTCGAATTAATCTTGACGGTATTGGATTCGCCAAGGGGTATAAAGCTTATCTGCTCGCTGCCGTTCAGATTCAGGGCAAAGGAAAACCTGTTGGGTCCGCTCGGTGTCAAGGGTCTGATCAGCGTGCCGACTCCGGCGTTGGCAAGGTCGGTCGTCTTGAGCCCCGGGTCGGCATTATAGGCGGACCCGTTGAAGTTCATGACGATCTTGTCCTGTATCCCGCGCATATCGGTAATGCCGAGCGATAGATAGGCCTTGTCCCAGAGGATGTTCCTTTGATCAATGTTCAACTGGCTCATTAACGGCAATTTGAAGTTTCCGCTGAACTGGAGCTTGCTATTATAGAGCACCGCCTCAAAGAGGCTTCTATAGCGGACTTCCGGTTTTATCTCGCCGATTACCTCCACTGTTTCAGGCAGGATATGCAGGTAATTTAGATTAAACTGCGTTTTACCGTCCTTGTCTTTGAAAAAGGTCTTGAAGGGGACGGTAAGGAACGGGCCGGTTATCGTCTGACGGGCTCCCCATTTTTGACTGATCTCGTTGACCACGGAATCTCGTCGATACTGTCTTTCGCGTATCAGATTTTGTATCATTGCGACCGGTATGAGCAGCAGCAGGATCAGGATACCGACGGCAACTATTTTCAGCGTAATGGATCTCTTAATATAATTCGATGTTTTATTGACAGCGTCTTGATTGTCCATCATTTGTCTCCTCGTGCTGCCTTGTGTCTTTCCGTATTGTACGGGCATAGTGACCCGGAGCCGCGTTCATAACTCGCTCCAAGATCCGTCGGGGATAAACCCCGACGCTCCAGGACCCTTACGTAGTGCCCTCGTTTGTCGAGGGCGGAAAGAATTCGCACGTAACGTTACTATGCGAAAAACTATGGAAAGAGTAGGTGAATATGCATTTGTTGTCAAGGAAATAGAGGGGCAGGGGGCAGGGTGAACCATCCATACCATCAAGGCAACGAAAAACGCACTGGACTTTCCAGTGCGTTCCAGCCCTTTCTCTAAAACATGCTCCTACGTTGCCCGCTCCCAGTCAACACGGGCCAGTTTATTGTCATGCGACCAGTTGTACGTCACTTCTCCCTGGAAAGCTTTCCTGATCGCCCTGCCGAGCCGCTGTGCCAGCCTCTCGTTCGTCGTTGTGATGACGATACTGCCATACCCGTTCTCTTTCACGGACATCACCCGCTCCAGCGGGTTCAATCCGCGCGCCCGTTCCTCCTCGTTCTTCACGAGCTTCATCAGGTCGTTTTTATGCGGAAGCACATAGCCGCCTTTGAGCGTCACGATCCCGCCGGGAAAATCATCGCGGATCTTGAGACAGGCCGGACAGACAACGACAACGTTGTCTGCTTTCTTCACCGCTGTTTCGTAGGCCGGACCGCGCGCATACCACCGTTTGTTCATGTACACCGCGCGGCATCCCTCGCACACCGAGACCTTGCGGCTTGCGCCCCTCGGCAGATAGGGATCCGTGGTGGCTGATTTCTTTTTGTAGGACAGCTTGTACCCCTTATTCGTCGTCTTCGCAAGCGTTTTCATGATCACCGCCCCCTTTTCCAAACGATGCTGGAACTATTTGTTCAGCTTCATCCCAAGCTTTTGCTCAACAGACTCGAGCTTTTTCTCGATCCGCTCTCCCTTGCCCTTGCGGTCGTCGATCTTGATGCTCGTGACCGCCCGATCGGCCTCCTTCATCACCTCCTGATGGCACTCTTTGATGATGCCCATAACCCGGTCCCACTCACCCTCAAGCACGGTCCCCATGGGGTTCGCCTTGTAGGAAATGCCGCTCTGGGCAACGATCCTCAGAACCCGTGCGACCACGGGGCTGACGCTCGCGCCTTTGCCCAAGGGCACAATACTGAACTCCACGAGTATGCTCATTCTTGTCTCCTTTTTACATTTGAACGAACTACGGCTATTATTCCCTGTAGTAAGTATACCGCTCATGCTAGGGCTTGTAAAGGCGGGAGGGAGGCTGCTTTTCGCGCTTGTAAGCCCGCGAACCCTGTGCGATAATGAATTGCTTTTTCCGTTTCTTCACGTATTCAGCAAAACGCCACGATGACCAGAGCTCTCATCAAAATAGCGGGGACGCTTATCCTTGTTATCCTCTACCTGCCGGCGTCGCTCGCTGCGTTCGCGCTCCCGGTCAAGGCGCGCACCCGGCGGGCAGGGATGACCGGGCTCGTTTCATTTTTTGCCGGACTCGCGCTCCGGCTCTACGGAGTGCGCGTTACCGCAACAGGCAGTGGGAAGCTCTCACCGCTGCACCGGGGACACCTGGTGGTCGCCAACCATCTCTCTTATGTTGATGTGCTCGTGATAGCTTCGCTGGCGCCTGCGGTGTTCGTCACGTCCATGGAACTGCGAAACACCCTGCTGCTGGGCCAGCTCGCCCGGCTGAGCGGCAGCCTGTTCGTTGAACGGCGGAAGACGTCGGGACTCAGACGGGAGATCGACGCCATCACCGGAGTGCTCAACCAGGGATTTTCGGTGGTGCTTTTTCCCGAGAGCACCACGTCGAACGGCGACCGGGTCCATCCGTTCAAACGGTCGCTCCTTGACGCAGCAGTAAAGGCGAAGTGCGACATCCTGCCGGTCTGTCTTCGCTACCAGCGTGTGAACGGCCGGCCGCTTTCTGCCGCATCGCGTGATGCAGTATTGTATTACGGCGGCACCTCCTTCTTTCGACATTTCCCGCGGTTCCTCACGCTCCGGTCAGTTGAGGTGCAGATCTCGGTCCTGCATCCGATCACTATAGGCGCAGATGAATCGCGGAAGCATCTTGCCGAGCGCGCCCATGAGACGATCAGCGCTGAGTATCAGGCGCTGGCATAGAATACTCCGGAATATACTTCTTTGACAGGATAACAGGATAAAATCCGATAAAAGCATTTCATCCTGAAAATCCTCTCAATCCTGTTATCCTGTCAAAAAGGTTAGTTTGCTTCTATTTATTTTGCGATGAATTTTATTCGTAGCTGCCTAAGAATCTAGGCGGCCTGAGCTATAGCGTTTACTTCGCAGCTCTCGATTTGTCCCACCCAATACTGGAGAAACCAATGCAGCTTCATTTCACCAGAACCAACGGCCCTGTCGATGATGCCATCGAACGGCTGATTCAGGAGGCAGGGGACGTCTCCCGTCCCGAGATCGTGCGCGAAATGGTGCTGGCGGCGCTCAAGGCCGGTCAGGAGGATGATGAACGCGCCGACCTCAAGCTCATGAACACGACGCTCAAGGAGATGCGCTTTACCGCCAAGGTCTTCGGCCCCTACCGCGGCGTGCGCAAGGTCACGGTGTTCGGGTCTGCGCGCACGAAGCCGGACACCGCCATCTATGCCATGGCGCGCGAGTTCGGCAGGAAATTGTCCGAAACGGGGTACATGGTCATCACCGGCGGCGGCGCGGGCATCATGCAGGCGGTGAACGAAGGCGCCGGACCCGAACATTCCTTTGGCGTAAACATCAGGCTCCCCTTCGAGCAAAAGGCGAATCCGGTGCTCGAAGGCAACCCGCGCCTCATCACCTACAAATATTTCTTCAACCGCAAAGTGGCGTTCCTTAAGGAGGCGCATGCTGTGGCGCTCTTCCCCGGAGGCTTCGGCACCCTCGATGAGGCCATGGAAACGCTCACTTTGGTCCAGACCGGCAAACGCGACCCCCTGCCGCTCGTGCTGGTTGATGAGCCGGGCGGCAGGTATTGGGACGGACTTGTTAAATTCTTCACCGAGGAACTCAGCTCGCATGGGTATATCGACGCCGAGGACTTCTCTTTCTTCGAGCGTGCAGCGTCAGCGGAGGAGGCGGTCGCCAGGATCGCCCGATTCTACCGACGCTACCACAGCATGCGCTACGTGAACGGCCAGCTTGTGCTCCGGCTCACGTCAGCGCTCGAACCGCGGATGGTGGCCCGCCTCTCTGAGCAATTCAGCGACATCCTTGCACCCGGGGGCGGCATGGCTATCTCGGGCCCTTTGTCTGCCGAGGCCGACGATCCGGACCTTGCCCATTTGCCCCGGCTCCTGGTTGATTTCAATCGCAGGGATTTCGGGAGAATGCGAAGCCTTATTGACCGGATCAATGAGCTCTCATAGCACATTATGACGGCATCCTATTTCACGAAAATAAGAAAAAATGAAGCCACCGCGCACAGAGACCTCTTTAAATCTCACCAGGGTTAAGTAGGATGATCTCGTAAGAAGTCCTAAAAGCCGTCTTTGCGAGCGAAGCGAAGCAATCTCGTAGTTCGTAACTGCCTGATAAATCGAGATTGCCGCGTCGCTCCGCTCCTCCCAATGATGGCAGTGGGGTCTTTTTACGAGTCCATCAAGTAGGGAGGCGTCAATACATAACGGTAGCAACGTCGTGCGGAAGTGATATGCTGTTCGTATGAAGGATAATGAGGATTCTCTATTAACGAGATTACTATTGTTTCCTCCCGGTGGGACCCCCGCCCGCCAGGTTCAGCCGTCCAGTTCTGCGCGCACTTTCCGAAGAAGCTCCTCCATGCCGACCGGCTTGACCATGACCGGCGTCCCCGGTTCGATCAGGCCCCTCGCTACCATAACCTCGGCCGGATAGCCGCTCAGGAACAAGGCCCTGACCTCGGGGCGGAAGATCCTGATCTTGTCATAGGCTTCGCGGCCGGTCTTCTTCGGCATGACGGCGTCCAGGAGCAGCAATTTCACCCGGTCCTGGTGTTCCATGAACCTGTTCACCGCCTCCTCGCCGTCGCGGGCCTCGATAACGCTGTAGCCATACTGCGAAAGAATGGCGACTATGACCTGCCGGACGACCTCGTCATCTTCAGCCACCAGCACGGTCTCGGCGCCGCCGATGATCGCGGCCTCGCCAGGGGCAGGCCTTCCCGCGTCCGCGGCACGCACAAGGGGCAGATAGACCTTAAACGTGGTTCCCCTGCCGGGCGCGCCGATGACGCTGATCGCGCCATTGTGCTGCTTGATGATGCCGTAGGCGATCGACAAGCCGAGGCCGGTTCCCGTGCCCCGCTCCCTGGTCGTGAAGAAGGGCTCGAAAATGCGCGCCCGGGTCTCGTCATCCATCCCCTTGCCCGTGTCGGTCAGCGTGACCACGGCATAGATCCCGGCTTTGTTCAGGCCGTGCTCTGCGGCCGCTGCGGCATCCACGTCCTCTACTGCGGTCTCGATGAAAAGATAGCCGCCGCCTGCCATGGCCTCCCGTGCGTTTGTCGCGATGTTCATGAGCACCTGCTCAAGCTGACCAGCATCGGCCAGGACCGTCAGGTCCCTGTCCGCCAGCAACATCTTCAGTTCAATGTCCTCGCCGATCAGCCGCCGAAGGAAATCCCCGACGCGGGTCACGATCTCGTTCAGGTTCGTGGGCACGGGGTAGAGCTGCTGCTTGCGGTCGTACGCCAGGAGGCCCTGCGTCAGCGTGGCTCCCCGGGTCGCCGCGGTCATCATCTGCACGACATAGGCCCGCAGCGGCTCGTTGTCCGCCAGCTTTGCCTGCAGCAGGCTCCCATAGCCGGTGATGGCCGTAAGGATATTGTTAAAATCGTGGGCAATGCCGCCTGCCAGCGTGCCCAGGGATTCCATCTTCTGCGAATGGCGCAGTTGCTCTTCGAGCTTGGCGCGCTCCGAGAGGTCGATGCCCGTGGGGATCACGTATTCCACTTCGTTCGACCCGTTCAAAAGCGCCGTGTTGGACCAGGCGATGAGCTTGCGCTTCCCGTCCTTCGTGACCCAGCAGTTCTCGTACCTGATCGGAAACATGTCGGCGGTCAGGTGCGCAAAGACGTTCCTGACCCCGGGGACCTGCTCGGCCGGAATGAGGAAATCCCAGACATACCTGCCAAGCGCTTCCGAAGCCGTGTACCCGCTCACCTCTTCGCAGGCATGATTGAACCGGACGATTTTTCCGGTCCGGTCGAGGACCAGGACCATGGCGCCGACTATGTCCAGGACCTTGGCGATGAAGTCGCGCTCTTTTTTGAGGGCCTCTTCTGCTTCGCGGCGCTGCGTCACATCGCGCGTGACCGCCAGGAGCGCGACGATCTCGTTCTTTTCATTGCGGAGCGGCACGGCGTGGCTTTCAAGCCTGAGTTTTCTTCCTTGTAAGCCGACCAGCTCGAATTCAAGACTGCCGGTCTTTCCCTGGAACACTTCATGGAGCAGCGCAGTGAACGGTTCGCGATGTCCGGCTGCAATGAGCGGCCCGATCATACACCCCCGGACCTGCTCCAACGATTCGGCCTGGATCATGTCGAGCCCGGCCCGGTTCATCATCAGCAGGGAGCCGTCCTCGGCGACCAGCTTCACGCATTCCGGTTCCGTATCGATGATGGTCTGCAAAAAGGTGCGGCTATTGCGCAGCTCACGCTCCGCCTGCTCCCGGGCCGTGCTGTCCTGGACCATGGAGAGGTAGCCCCGTACCGCGCCCGAGGCGTCGCGCAGCATAGAGGTGTGCCAGTCGCATACCAGGGTGGCGCCGTTTTTAGCAACGCATTTTATTACGCTTGCGCCGGAATCACCTTTCGGGAGGAACGCTGTCTGCAGCGGGTCCGGAGCAACGTCCCCGGCCAGGGACGGCATAAGGATCGCCGCGTGCTTTCCCGTTATCTCGGCAGCGGACCAGCCGAAGATGCGTTCGGCCGCCCTGTTCCATTCGAGCACGAGCAGGTCCTGGTCCCACACAATGTACCCGAGCGGCATGTTCTGGATCGTGAGAGCAAGCTGTGCCTCGGCTTCGATAAGGCGGCCTTGCTTTTCGGTGCTCATGAGGGTTTCCTGTTTTTCATTCGGCGTCATATATGCGCAGGTCCTTGTCGTCCCTGCAGGTGTGGCGTCATCGACGCAGGGGCGGGTTTTAAACCCGCCCCTGCCGGGTCATCTCATCGTGGCAAATAGCCATAACGCAAATATACCAGAAAACGAACGCTCCTTGGTTCAGAAAATTTCAGAGATGGTGGGGGGAATCGCTCAGAGGGAGAACAGCTCGGATACGGCGTAGCGGTCGGCGGTATACAGCTTGATATGCCCGGCGACAACTTCGCGGTGAGTTTTGAGCGCCACGTCAGGCCGGTTGTTCTTATCGGAAAGATGCGACAAGCAGGCCCACTTGAGACGGCCTGCTTCGCCGGCTCGGCGCAGGATCTCGGCCGCCTCACCGTTCGAAATGTGGCCCTTGGGGCCTTTGATCCGCTGTTTGAGAAAAGCAGGATAGGGCCCGTTGGCAAGCATGTCCGGATCGTAGTTGCTTTCGAGGAACACCGCATCAAGGGAGCATACCAGGTGGATGAGGTCTTTGAACACGTGCCCCAGGTCGGTCATGACACCCAGCCGCTTTCCGGCCGCTTCGATCACAAAGACCGAGCCGTCCACGGCGTCGTGCGGCGTCGAGATGGTGTGGACCTGGACCTCGCCGAACCTGAGCCGGTCGCCCGACCGGAAGGAACGGACATCCTTCAACTTGCCGAGTGTGCTGCTGCGCGATGCCGCAGCGGCAAGCGTGGCCGGCGTGACATAGATCGGCAAACCGAACTTGCGCTGGAATACGCCGGCATGGCCGATATGGTCGCCGTGGTCGTGCGAGATGATGACCGCATCCACCTTCCGGATGTCGCGACCGTGTTTTGCCAGCCGTTCGGCAGCCTGAACGCCCGTGATGCCCGCGTCAAGCAGAAGCCTGACGCCGCAGGTCTCGACGTAGATGCAGTTGCCGCTGCTGCCCGACTGGAGTGAGATGGCGATCATGGCGGCACTGTAACAGGGCCTCGGAAGATTGTCAACGGGGAATGCGGCCCGCGGATACTTCTTCCCAAGTTGATCGTCGAGAAAGACCCCGGAGAAACCCGCTGCGAGATCTACGTCATGCAGTTTTTTACGCTCTCAAATTGAGCATCCGGCCATTTGGGGATCGCTTCTTTAACCTTAGTTATTTGTCCCCATGATCAGCGTTTCTTGCCACGATTATATCAGTTGGTAGGGTGGGCATCGCCCACCGAGTGTTTTATGGCGCGCGGTGCGCGCCCTACGAGATATTCGGATGGGCTGATTGCAAGCCTTTGATGATCCGCACATGAAACCGACTCGTTGTGTCCAGAGAGCCTCGCTCTCCGACCGGGGTCCCCCCACCTCAGTCTTTCAAAGATGATCGACATGAGGCGATCCAGAGTGAACCTCCCGAGGTCAGCATTGCGGATGCGCGAGA
>JANPMZ010000418.1:0-3690 GCA_031427195.1 Nitrospirota bacterium | reverse complement strand
GTTTCGTTCAAGGGCCGGGTGTTAAGCACCCTGGACAAGGACGAGCTCCGGTCGCTCCGCAAAGAGATGCAGATCATCTTCCAGGACCCCTTTGCCTCCCTCAACCCGCGGATGCGCGTTCAGGAGATCATTGTCGAACCGCTTGTGATCCATGGCCTTGCCGCAAAAAACGAGCTGACAGACCGTGCCGCGGCCCTGCTCCTGAAGGTGGGGCTTCCGACAGATGCCCTCCGCCGCTACCCCCATGAATTCTCCGGCGGCCAGCGCCAGCGCATCGGCATCGCGCGGTCGCTCGCCAGCAACCCCTCCTTCATCGTGGCTGACGAACCGGTCTCGGCGCTTGATGTCTCGGTGCAGGCACAGATCATCAACCTGCTCGACGACCTTCGCTCCGAGATGGGGCTTGCGTTCCTGTTCATTGCCCACGACTTGAACCTGGTGCACCACTTCTCGGACCGTGTGGCCGTCATGTATCTCGGCAGGATCGTGGAGCTCGCAACCTCCGACGAGATCTACAAAAACCCTTCCCATCCCTACACCCAGGCGCTGCTGGCGGATATACCGGTCGCCGATCCCACGGTAAAGAGAAAACACATCCTGCTGAACGCTGACATCCCGAGCCCTACACAGATCCCCCCGGGCTGCCGGTTCCACACCCGCTGCATCCACCGCTTTGAACCCTGTGACAAACTCGTGCCGAAAACAACTGACCTCGGAAACGGCCACTTCGTGGATTGTCATTTGCGGGGATAAACTCCCGCTTTTCATTTCCTGATGCGCGTTGTGATATAGACCTTGTTTGACTGCACAAAATAGTCGATATGATTTTCATTCATATACCTCACAGAGTTATCGAGACTTGGGTATGTATATTTTTTGCTGTTGACAGTCACGACAAATTGCGCTAATATTTAGACAAATGTCGCAGTTAGGTTGTGGAGGGGTAAGTCATGACACACGCAACGACAGTAGAAGAGATTTTAGGGGGGAGAAAAGTCCTTCGTAAGAGTATCCAGAGTAAAATGGATCTCATTGAATTAAGTAATACGGGTGTGACAAAAGAGGCTTTGTTGCACTTGGCTAAATATTGTAGTTTTTCAATACAACAATTATCTGAAGTTCTCCCGGTGAATGTGAGGACGATCCAGAGATATACTCCTAAAGAGCATTTTAATCGGGCGGTGTCGGAGCAAATCCTGCAGCTCGCTGAAGTCGCAGCGCGGGGCACTGAAGTATTCGGGGACAGAGAACGCTTTCTCGAGTGGATGAAAACGCCGAGTGCGGCATTAGCTGATAAAAAACCGTTAAGCCTGCTACATTCAAAATTCGGGGTTGACATGGTTTTGGATGAACTTGGGCGGATTGAGCATGGGGTTTTCTCCTGATGGAGTTATACAGGATCGCAAAATCCTCATACAGCACGGACCTGACGGGACTTGGCGCGCGGCTGTATGGGGCGAGGTGGAATCGAAAAGGCACGGCGGTGATTTATACCTCGAAGAGTCGGGCACTTGCCGCTCTGGAATTTTTCGTTCATCTGCCCCTCTCTCTTGCTCCCCCGGGTTTAAAGATCGTTTCTCTTCAAATTCCCGATAAGACCGCAATAGAAGAAATTTCCCTATCGGATTTACCGGCAGACTGGCGGACCTATCCTGCGCCTCCTCAGTTGGCTGAGCTCGGAGCTGCATGGATAAAGAAGAATAAAACCCTCCTGCTCCGCGTTCCCTCGGTTATTATCGAAAAGGAATTCAATATTCTCATCAACCCCGGACATCCCGATGTAAAACTCGTTACCATCGGCAAAATAGAAGATTTCAAATTTGATGACCGGCTGCTGAAAAAAAATAGTCCGGCGGGCGGTTAGTGCCATCGGGTACTGTCGCGGTGTGTACTCGTAGAAACCGCCGCAAAGTCGGCTCTGATGTGAAAGCCATGGAAAAGTTGTCAAAGAACGCTGAATTCAGCGATGATCCCTCCGCGCCGCTCAAGGTAAAAGCCTGGACGGACAAAAAAGTATACAAGACCGGCGATAAAATCAAGATATATGTAAAGGCAACAAGCCGTTCTATGCCCGGGTGTTGTACAAGGATGCAAGCGGTGTGACCCTCCAGCTTCTGCCCAATCCGTACCGGACCGATAACTACTTTAACGGCGGAGTCATCTACGAGATTCCGGCGGGCAATGATAAGTTTGAACTGGAAGTGAACCCGCCTTTTGGAGAGGAGAGCGCGCTGGTGTATGCAAGCTCGACGCCCCTCGGCGAGCTCGGGTTGGAGGAAAAGAGCGGCGTGTACCAGGTGAAGACGCAGTCACGGGACATCGGAATGAAGACGAGAGGCGTCAAGCTGATGGAAAAGGCTGACAGCAAAACGGCCGCTTCTTCCGTAGCAGCATCGGAGTTTTTTGAGGACAACGTGATCGTCAAAACGGGGAAGTGATCAGGTTCTGTTCTGCGGGACCAGGAACAAAAGCGGGCGCACACCAGGGGAGATCCCTGAGAGGTGAAATATGAAGATCCGAAAAACACTGTTTATACTCTCTGTAGCGGTCAGCCTCACTGCATGTGCAACGGCCACTCCTGAAATACATATTAGGAACGGCGATATGACGATGGAGGTCAACAGCTTTGTTCCGATCGTCACATCTGTCGACTGGTCGAAAGACGGCAAGTATGTTGCGAGCGGCGGATGGGACCAGATGGTTTGGCTCTGGGATGGCACCAATGGAACAAAGGTCCAGAAACTAAATGGTCACACCGGAAAAATAGCGAAGGTTGCCTTTTCCCCAGACAGCAAAACTCTCTTTTCAGGCAGCCATGACGGAACGTTGAGGCAATGGGACCTTGCGCATGCTGCCGAAATAAAACGGATCGATGATTTTGCATCAGGTCCCAATGCTAATTTTGACCCCTTTTCCATTTCTCCTGATGGCAAGTATATCCTTATGGCCAACAACAGCAAAACCCAGTCATTGGTAGAGGTAAGTACCGGCAAAAGGATAAAAGAACATTCAGGTGATTATCCTGTAAGAAGTGCTGCATATTCTCCCGATGTGAAGCATCTGCTGCTTGTCGAGTACAATAAATGGGGAGAAGCTTTCTTTTCGCTGCAGAACGCTGAGGGGGGTCATCCGTTATGGCGGAAAAAGATAAAGTCGTCTTTTGTCGGCCCTTATGCAGTTTTTTCAAACGACGGCAGCTTTATCGTATCGACCAATACCTACGGCCAGACCATTTGGTCCTTATCAGACAGTCTTATCGTCATGGATGTCAGGTCGGGTATGCAGACAAGGCGATTTGGTGAGCAGACGGGTGCTTTTTCTGCACTTAAATTCTCCCCCGATGGCAAGTATATTTTAGCCGGCGATATACACCATACCTACCGGCTTTGGGATTTTCAGACGGGTTTTGCGGTTCGTGAATGGTCCGGTGACTTGAGCCGGACGAGAGCAATGCTTTCCGCATCGGCGGCATTTTCTCCCGATAGCAGCAAGGTCGTGACAACGGATGATGCTACAGTCAGGATTCATGATGTGTCAACGGGAGAAGAGCTTGCAACCATGATTGCTTTTGAAGATGGTGAATGGCTTGTTATAGCGCCAAACGGCTACTACAATTCTTCCGAAAAAGGCGATCTATACTTGAGTGTCAGTGTAGGCGGCAAGCCGTATACGATAGCACAGCTGCGGGAA
>JANPMZ010000417.1:0-1956 GCA_031427195.1 Nitrospirota bacterium | reverse complement strand
GCTTACTGCGTTTGCATGGCGTTATTATAGCATGAAATGACTTTTCCTACAAGTTCAACGCGCGCGCGTCACGCGCCGCTTTTTGGCGCGTCGCTGTGGACGCGCTGGTTGGAATCACTAACGGAGATCGTAATGGCGATGACCATACGCTGCCGCAAAACTCCAAGAATATTTGGCGTCATCGTCACCAGAAATAACAGGAAACTTGAACGTAACAGTTTTCAGCGGGAGAATATCGACATCGACAGAATAACGGTTGCTGACTGGCAGTCTATTGATAAAGGTGGAAACAGTTATTTCTACTTTCGTGATGGTAACTGTATTGTTGCCATTATAGATTGTTGCGCTATACTCACTATTACCGACCAAACCAGCTCGACCTGTCAACTTGTTCGTTTCTTCAGTGGAAAGCTTTGGAGCATTTTGATCTCGATAAAGAGTATCAAAATCTTTATGTTGCTCGGTTGGAACTTTCTTCAGTGGAAAGCGGTGGCGGCATGAGTTATATATAGCCGCAGC
Organism: Nitrospirota bacterium; assembly: GCA_031427195.1. GTDB lineage: Bacteria > Nitrospirota > UBA9217 > UBA9217 > UBA9217 > GWC2-56-14. Next base: position 1,437 of record JANPMZ010000417.1, on the reverse strand, counting down.
AGCAACGTCACTTGTAACGCCTTTCATATTTTCAAGCACGCACTCATCGAATGTGCTTGGCCCAAAGAAGCCAGCAACAGCAATATGCGGGTCCAATATTGTAGCAGATATAAATAATGCGCATATCGTTAATACCAAACGCTTCAGTTTCATGATGCCTCCATGTGATAGCAACAGCAAGTGCAATTTACCGATAGCATTAATAAATTGTGATCTACATTGTTGCCGGTTGCCACGAAGTTGCGAAATGATTCTGGACTACGCTGTTACCATCGAAGTTATCGTTAAGGGTTTCAACAGCACACTCGATTATATAATATGACGTTCATAATACAGCTGTGTGTGGGATAGCTAGGATAAATTTCGGATACTTTTCGTAATTTGCACATGAATAATCACTCCGACAGGGTTATTCGACATTTTCAAAATCCTCCCGCGAGAAATTGCCAAACACCCATTTTTCGATATCGTCTGCATAACCTGCCCTAGTCACAGGCTGTTCCTCCGATATACCGAAGTACCACGCCGCCACCATTTCGTCAGCCTTTGTGATGGTACTAACGTTGTCACGAAGTACAACGAGATATCCAGTAAGCCGCTCTTCGATTGCATTGGGATCAAGAAAAATTTTCATCGAATCATGCGCGATATAGTTTCTCGCGGTCGCTGCATTTTCCAAAAGTTTCTCAATGGTTAAGGGTAGCGGAATATGTACCGCCAATTTTCTAATTGCGCCTCCGAGCATACGTCTAGATAGCTTTTCTAAAAGCGCATTGAAATCGCTTCCATCTAGTTTTGTGGCAAAAGAAGTTTTTACGTCCAGCAGAATGGCAAGAGAACGGCAGTTGCTCTCGAAATTTTGGGCTATACAAAGAGATCGCCCAACAGCCTCGATATAGGTGTTCTCAAAATCAGATTTCGTTCCAATATGGAAGTACATGTGACCTACCTTGACTAACGACGAGTTCACACGCCGCGTAGCGGTCGGCGTGGAACGATTTGTTAACCTCATTTTGTTAGTTTCACAACCAATACTCTGTAATCTTTTTTCCCACTATTATTAAATATCAACCGTATCTCACCATTGACTGGCACAAGGTCAAGACCACCGAAAAATGTTTTGATTGATTTTCGACTTCCTACATCCAACATTTCAATGGGAAACGGTCCGTACATTAATGTTTTTTCTTGCTCCCCGGATACGTCGACTCTAAACGTCACATTGAGTTTGTCCTTTGCCTTAATTATGATTTCTTTAACACCACTCGGCTGAATAACAAAATCCGAAACATATTCTTCAGTCCTCCCCAAGCTATACCATTTGCTTTCCGCAACAGCATTAACTGAATAAATAGAAACCAACAACAATAGAATAACAAAGCGACATTTCATATGATTCACCTCGTTTGAAAGTTATTTTAAAGCACCTTTAAAAGA
>JANPMZ010000416.1:0-3536 GCA_031427195.1 Nitrospirota bacterium | reverse complement strand
CACCCCGCCGGGCTCCAGGAGCTTCATGGCCCGGAGGTTGATCTCTTTATACCCCTTAAGCCCCTCCCGCACCTTGGCCCGGTTCTTCACGAATGCCGGCGGATCCAGGATGATGCAGCCGAAGCGTTCGCGCTCTTTTTCGAGCCGCCGCAGTTCCTCGAACGCGTCAGCCTTCACGAACCGCGCCTGCAAGCCGTTCAGCGCCGCATTTCGCGCGGCCATGTCCAAGGCCTTCTGGGACGAATCAACACCAATCACCTCGGAGGCGCCATAGCGCGCGGCGCTTAAGGACCAGGCCCCGACATAACAGAAGCAATCAAGGGTGCGCCTGCCTAGAACAAGATCTTTGAGCGCCTGCCGGTTCTCGCGCTGGTCGAAGAAGAAGCCCGTCTTCTGCCCTTCGAGAACGTCGACCGTATAGGTGATGCCCGATTCTTCGATGGTCACCGGGCCGCTGATGGTACCGCGAACAACGCGCGTTTCCTGCGTCAGCCCCTCAAGCTCGCGTGAGGCCGTATCATTCCTGAGCACAATCGTTTCCGGCTCATATTCATCGGTCAAGGCAGCAAGGACCGCATCGAGCTGTGCTTCGATTCCCGCAGTCGTGGACTGGACCACGAGCGTGCCGGCGTATTTGTCCACGATCAATCCGGGCAGACCGTCACCTTCGCCGAAGACGGCCCGAAACGAATCGCCAAACCCGAGCATGGTGCGCAAAGAGCGGGCCCGTGCGATGCGGCCACGGAAAAAATCACGGTCGATCTCTTCCTGCTTCCTGGTCAACAGCCGCACGGCAATGAGCGTATGGGGATTGACATACCCGCGACCGATGAACGCACCCGCAAAATCAAGCACGTCCACGAGCTCGCCGGGCGCATATCCCGTCGGCGCAGCCTGGAGCTCGTTACTGAACACCCAGGGGTGGCCGCGCAGGATGCGGCGTGCTTCTTTTTTTTTCAGGCGTACGGTTTTCATAAGGGGGAAAGAGAAGAGACGTATTCAGAAACCAGTACCCAGAAGCCAGAAAGTGTTTCTCCCGACTTCTGACTCCTGACTTCTCATTTTTACAGTCGGTTTTCGATGTGTGAATCGCCCCGCAGGGTCTGGAGCCAGGTACGGTACGTGTTATCAAGCTTTTGCTGGTACAGGGTCGACTGGATCTCGTCCTTCACCCGGTCAAAGGGCGTAACCGGGGTCCTGACCTCTTCGAGCCGGATGATATGATAGCCGGAGGCGAACTGGAGCGGACCGGCGACCTCGCCGGGCTTGAGCGACCGGGTGGCCTGCTCGATCTCCGGGAGCGCATGGTCCCGGCGCATAAAACCGAGGTCGCCGCCTGCTGCCGCGTTCTCACTCTCTGAAAGCTCCCGCACCAGGCCGATGAAATCCTCTCCCCGGCGGGCGCGCTCATAAGCCTTCCTGGCGCGCTCCCGGACAGCCGTTGCCTGGGAGGTTGTCGCATTGTCCGGTTGTTGTATGAAGATCTGGCGCACACGGATCTCCTCGGGCTGTGCATAGACCTTCTGGTTGCGCTCATAATAGGCGCGCAATTCGGCTTCGTCTATATTCAGCCCGGACCGTACGTTTTTGTTGAACACGCGGGAGAGCGTGATCTGCTCCCGGAGCTCCGACCGGTACTGGTCATAGGTGAGCCCGTCCTTTGCAAGTTCGGCATCGAACTGCTTGCGGTCCATGCTGTTGCGTTTCATGATCTCGGTCAGGGCCTCGGCGAGCTCAGTGTCCGTCACATCGATGCCGGACCGTTTGGCTGCTGCCAGCTGGAGCTTCCTGTCGATCAGGTCCTCGAGGAGAATATGCTCTTCCCTGGCCGCGCCGCTCTTTTTCAGATCTTCGCGCTGCAGATCGCTCAACGTAATGATCTCGTCATTCACCACCGCTACCACGCGGTCGACAACAACTGACGCACCGGTTGATCGCAGCACGCCCGGACCGAAGAGCATAACGCACATCGTTGGTATAATCAGAATATACTTATTCATTGTTCGCTCCGCTCGCTTTGCCTGCTGACAACCACGGGACCGCCCATGGCCCGGGTCCTGCTACTTCCCTGGTGGAGCGCTTTTGGGAGACTGCTCCTGGCCCAATGCCTGATAATTGACCCCGAACTTCGTCCGGGACCGAAGCTCCTTCAGCCATTGCTGGTATCTCCGGTCCTGTTTTTCATGCGTCAGTTTTTCCCGGATCGCCGGTGCTGCCTCCTCGAGGCCCAGCAATCCGGCAGGCCGTTTGTTCTCAAGCTTGAAAACGTGAAATCCATAGGGGCTTTTCACGACACCGCTCACGCCGCCCTTCGGGAGCGTAAAAACAATATTAAACTCCGCGGGCATGTCTCCGCGGGAAAAATATCCCAGATCGCCGCCCTGCCCGGCCTCGGGCGCCGTCGACCGCTCGCGCGCTATCGCTGCAAAGTCAGGATTGCCCTGGAGCTGTTCCAGCACCTGCTGTGCTTCCGCTTCGGAGGAGACTACGACCTGGCGCACCCGGACCTGTTCGGGCCGCTCAAACTGCTGCGGGTTGTTCTGATAGTACTTGCGGACCTCAGCCCCGGACAGGTTGACCTTTTTATGCACATCATGCGCCAGGAGCCGCTCGATCATCAGGTCTTCCCATACGTCGTTCTTCCATTTTTCGAAATCGATCCCCTGGCCGGCCAGGACCTCTTTGACCTCCTGGCCCTGCTCGGTCCGGAACGACTCGATCCGTTTATTGATGTCGGGCAGCCCGATCTTGATCCGCCGCCGCTGGGCTTCGCTCAGCAGCATCTTGCGCTCCACCAGGCGGTTCAGCAGCTCTTCCTTGACCTGGGGCTCCACCTCTTTGCCGGATTTGAACCCTGCACGGGCCAGCCGTTCCTGAAACTCGGCCAGCGTGATGGGATCGCCGTTCACGGTCGCCACGACCCTGATGTCTGCTGAGACCGCAGATGCAGGCTCCGGGACCGTTGTTTCCTCTTTTTTCGTGCACGAAAAAAAGAGAAGCCCCAGGAACAACGCCGGGGCTATATATGTCACGAACCGATGGTTAGGCATGTTTCCTGCGTTATTTCCCGGGCGCTTCCTTTGTGGCCTTGGCCGCTTCCTTTGCAGGCGCCTCCGTTGCGGCAGAGGGCTTCCTGAGACCATCGTGCACCGAAGGTTCGGCGGTATCGGTGCCCAGCGAAGCAAGGGCTTTTTCGTCTATCGAGATCGTGGCCTTGGCCTTGAGGCTCTTCACATACTCGACAAAGGCGTCGCGCTGCCGCTCGCTGGCCATCCGGTCCTTGATGAGGGGAGCGGCCTGCTCGAGGCTGACCTTCTTGCCGTCGGCCGTGCGCATCCGGGTGATGTTCTTGGTGTAGTAGTCTTTGACCTCCTGGTCGGTGGGGGCCGTGATCCTGGTGGCGAGCTCTTTTTTTACCAGGTTGGCCAGCAGCTCGAACTTCATCGCCTCCTGGATCTTGCGCTCCATCTCTTCGCGATAGGTAGCCATCCGCTTTTTATACTCGGCGTCCTTGTCAAGCCCAAGCCGCTTTGCTT
>JANPMZ010000415.1:0-15504 GCA_031427195.1 Nitrospirota bacterium | reverse complement strand
TTTCCAATCCCACTTGTTTGCCCAGGCCTTCACACCAACCGTAGCCTTTACTTCTGCAAATGCTGTGGTTGCAACTGCAAACAGGAAAATACCAACCAGTACCACGAGCAACTTTTTCATTGTATGCATCCTCCTTTAGATTGACTCGAAATAACCCGTAATGAAGCCTCTGCTACCCGTCGTCGGACGGTCCTCCCTGCCTCGTCCCGTATCGAAAACCTCAGAATGACGGCGCCAAGATGATCGTTTTCCGTTCTGATCTCTTTTTTCTCGGTTCTTCCTGCTTCCGTTCCGGTTCTTCCTGGACCCGTTCCTGCCTTATGACCTCTCGCGGAGCCACCTCCTCCATACGTAAGCTCTGCTCCCTGGTAGCACTCCTCACCATCATGCCGTATTCAACCGCTCCCGGCGCCATTTCTCTGACAATAGTGCCCCTTGCAGTCTTGGTATTGACTTCGACGATCTCGATCTCGCCGACCTCTATGGTTTCTATGTCCAGGATCTCACCGGTCTTGGGATGTTTGATCACCTTGCCTTCTTTGTATGCGATGAACCTCATGCCTTTCCGGATGCCGGCCCGCTGACCGAGATCAAGAAGTACGGTTTTTTCTTCACGCTGAGCAATATAGCCTTCCAGCGGGAAATCACTGATGATCTTCTGCGCCATTTCGACGACAAGGTCCTCAAGCCGGGCAGCGCCGCTGGTGCTTTTAACGCTCTCCGCGGCAATGATCGAACTGCTCTCCACCTCAAGTATGCGGGCATTGACCTCAAGGACATTCTGGAACTCCAGCACCGTCCCCGTGATCACGATCTTCGCTCCGAGCACCTTGCCGAGCTTTGATGCGCTGCTTTCATCAACGACCCCCGAGACGCCGAACTTCTGCTCCTGCAGCACTTTCTCCAGCAACCGCCTTTCGATCACATCGAACCGGCCTTCCTGCACCAGCGCGGTAATGATCCATTCTGCGACGATCTTGCCCAAATCAGGATTATCGTTCTTTCCACCCTGTATCTGGAAATCAAGCACCGTGATCTTGGTCTTCTTGAATTCAGCACGGGCCGATGTCGGCGGCAAGGTTAGAACAACGAAGGCCGCCAGGGTCACAAAAATCGCACGGGAAGCAGAGAGGATACGTTCTCGTTCTTTCAATGAGTTCATAAGTGATCAGCTTTCCTTTGTCCATGTATGGCATTTTTAAAATGGGCTTAACAATAATTCCAGTTGTTTCCGTAGACATAATACCACTTGTTATCTCTCCGTCAACAGCAAAATTGCACTTAATTTTAACTCAATAAATGGGCCGGCTAGAATCTGCGGATTCAGGATACTGTTTTGATCAGGCGGTCGGCTTCATTTCCGTGGCAAGGTACAGTTTCCTGATCTCTTTCTTCAGGATCTTGCCGGTTGCGGTCCGCGGCAATTCGTCGATCATCAGAAAGCGGCGCGGGATCTTATAGTGGGCCACATGCCCGGAAAGGAACTCGCGGAACACCTTGGGCGTCGCCTGCTGCCCGTCCTTCAGGACGACATACATGATCGGGATCTCTTTGTCCTCGCCGTGCAGCACGCCGATCATGGCGCAGTCCTTGACCGCGCTGTGGCGGTACATCACTTCTTCGACCTCGAAGGGGTAGACATTCAGGCCGTCAACGATGATCATGTCCTTTTTCCGGTCGATGATCCTGATATACCCATCCGCATCAAGCGCGGCGATGTCGCCCGTATAGAGCCAGTTGTCGCGGATGGTCCTGGCCGTGTCCTCCGGCCGGTTCAGGTACCCCGTCATCACGTTCGGGCCTTTTACCAGCAGCTCGCCCGGCACACCCGTTGCAAGCGAGTTCCCCTCGTCATCCACGACCCGCACCTCGATGCCGGGCAGCGGAAGGCCGACCGTGCCGGGCCTGCGCCTGCCATGGTCGTCGGGATTGATCGATACGACCGGCGAGGCCTCGGTCAGGCCATAGCCCTCGAGCAGCGGCACCTTGAAGGCGGCTTCGAAGTCCCTGATCACCTTCACCGGCAGCGGGGCAGCGCCGGAAACGCAGAGCCGAAGGTTCAGGAGCAGCTTGACCAGGAACGGCATATTCTTTTCCGCCAGGATCTTGTAGACCGTGGGGATCGCGACGAACAGCGTGATCCGGTCCAGGATAAGGCGCTTCACCACGCGCGAGAAGGGCCGGACGCCCGGCAGGAGCGAGATAAGCGACCCCGTGACCAGCGGGATAACAACGCAGACCGTGAACGTAAAGGAGTGGAACAGCGGCAGAAAAACGACGAACCGGTCCTTCGGTGAGATATGGATCGCCGCGGCGCAGGCGAGCGCGTTGGCCATGATGTTCCGGTGCGTCAGAAGCGCGCCCTTGGGGCTGCCGGTGGTGCCGGACGTGTAGAGAATGGTCGAAAGGTCGTCGACGCCGTGCTCTGGCGCCGCAACCACCGGCATGGCATTGCCTGCAGCGCTCGCTACATCAGTCAGCAAGACGTAGGCGCGAGAGCTTTTCCCCCTGAGCTTCTCGATGGTGCCGCTGCACTCATGGTCGAAAAAGCAGGTCTGCGCGCCTGCATCGTTCAGAATAAAGTCAATCTCTTCATGCATGAGAAGGTTGTTCAGCGGCAGGACGATCCCGCCTGCGCGGATGATGCCGAAGTAGGCAGCCACGTAATAGGGATTGTTCTGAGAGAGAAGCGCCACCCGGTCGCCGCGCTTCATGCCGTGAGCAAGGAGGTAGGCTGCGTAAACTCCTGCCAGCCGGTCTATCTCCTGAAAGGAGAAATTGGCGCCTTCGAACTTGATGAAGATCTTGCGACCGGAGAGCCGGGCCCGTTGCTGTAACAGCTGGTCAAGGGGGAGCAATTCCTTAATCATCATGGCGCGAAGTATAGCATAGTCCCCCCTGCGAGGTGAAGCAAAAAGCGCACAAATTCCGCGGTGGTCTGGACGAGCGCATACGCTATGGAGTATACTGTACGAAACCACTGCATCAGGGAAGGGAATCATGGCCAAAAAAGAAATCGCCAAACAGATTGGACGAACCACGTGGGACCTCACGCCGCTCTTTGCTAGCGACAACGACCCGCTCATGCAGAAGAAGCGGAAGCGCGTTGAGAAGCAAAGCTATGCGTTCATCAACGCCTGGAAGGACCGGACCGACTATCTGGAGGATCCCGTGGTGCTGCGCCAGGCCCTGGACCAGTACGAGACCTGGAAGGGCCGCTGCGGCACTGACGGCGACGAAGGATACTATTTCTGGCTCAGGACCCAGCAGGACCAGAACGACCCGAAGCTCAAGGCGCAGTTCAACAAGGTAGAGGCCTTCAGCAAGAAGATCGAGAACGACAGCCAGTTCTTTTATCTGCGCATCGCCCGGATCAAGCCGGAGCAGCAGCAGAAGTTCCTGCAGCACGGATCGCTCCAAAAGTACCGCCACTTCCTGGAGCGGGTCTTCGCGGAGTCGCGGTTCCATCTGAGCGAACCCGAGGAAAAGATCCTGAACCTCAAGGCTGCGACGTCCTACGCCAACTGGACAAAAATGACCTCGGGCTTCCTGTCAAAAGAGGAACGCATCATTGCAGCCGGGGACGGGACCCGCAAACCACGCACCTTTTCCGAAATCGTGGGGCTCATGAACAACGGACGCAAACCGGTCCGGGACGCGGCAGCGGCGGCCTTTAACGACATTCTGCGGAAGCACGTGGAGGTTGCCGAGGCAGAGCTCAACTCGGTGCTCCAGAACAAGAAGATCGATGACGAGCTCCGCGGCACCGCACGCCCCGACCAGCTGCGCCATCTGAGCGACGACATCGGGAGCGAGGTCGTGGACACGCTGATAGATTCCGTCTCAAGCCGGTTTGCGATATCGTCCCGGTACTATGCGCTCAAGGCGAAATTGCTGAAGGTAAAGAAGCTCAAGTACCATGAGCGGAACGTCGAGTACGGCGAAGTGGCAAAAAAGTACCCCTTTCGCGCAGCCGCGAACCTCGTCCACTCAGTCATGAACAAGCTGGACCCGCAATTCGGCAGGATCTTCGCCGGGTTTCTTGAGCATGGCCGGATCGACGCGCTCCCCAAGAAGGGCAAAGACAGCGGCGCGTTCTGCATCCACCATCTCATGACCCAGCCCACCTACATCCTGCTGAACCACACCGGTACGCTGCACGATGTGCTGACCATAGCGCACGAACTGGGCCACGGCATCAACAACGAGCTGATCCGCGAAAAACAGCATGCCCTCGATTTCGGCACCCCCACCTCCACGGCCGAGGTGGCCAGCACATTCATGGAAGACTTCGTGCTGGACGAGATACTTCATACGGCTGGCGATGAGCTGCGGCTTGCCATCATGATGCAGAAGCTGAACGATGATGTTTCGTCCATCTTCAGGCAGGTGGCCTGCTATCGCTTCGAGCAGGAGCTGCACCGGGAATACCGCACGCGGGGATATCTGTCCAAGGAGGAGATCGGGGCGCTCTTCAGCAAACACATGGAAGCCTACATGGGCCATGCCGTGGAGCAGTCGCCCGGCGCCGGGAACTGGTGGGTCTACTGGAACCATATCCGCTACTTCTTCTACGTCTATTCCTATGCAAGCGGGCTCTTGATCTCGAAGTCGCTTCAGGCCGGGGTGAAGAAAGACCCGGCATACATCACCAAGGTAAAGGGTTTTCTTGCAGCAGGCCTGTCGGATTCCCCGAAGAACATTTTTCTGAAGCTCGGTGTGAACATGGAGAACAAGCAGTTCTGGGACCGGGGACTGGATCAGGTGGAACTGCTTCTGGACGAGACCGAGGCGCTGGCAAAGAAGCTGGGGAAAATTTAGGCGGGCCGCTAAAACATACGGCAGTAATGCCACATAGTTCGTCATTCCCGCGAAAGCGGGAATCCAGACAATGTAAAAGCACTGGATTCCGGGTCAAGCCCGGAATGACGGGTTGTTTTTTCGGTGAGCTAAAACTCGATCACCTTTGCATCCTTCTCCCGCATATTGTCCGTGATCGTCCAGAACCTTGCAGTTCCATGAGGCAGCCGCAAAAGAATGAACTCCGGGCTGTCTGCGGTAAAGTCCTTAAGGTAACTCTTCTCTTCGATCAGCTTCTGCTTCTTCTCACGGTCCTCCACGAATTCGATCGTACCGGCAATGCGCAGCATAATGCCGAAACCTTGCGTGAGGTAACACAGTTCGACCTTGGGATTCCTGACCAGCTGTTTATACACGTCCTTGGGCGCGCCGGTCGTAAAGTAGATCACCTCGTCGTCAAAGAAGATCGTGAAGAATCCGCGGACACGCGGCTGGTCGCCGTCTGTGGTCGCTAACGTGCAGATGGGATTTTTCTTGATAAACGCAACAACGTCATTGTATGAAGACATCTGGTTCCGTTCCCGCATAGAGGCTCCTGACCACTTTCTGATAAATTGGAAATAAGTCTGTTCAGCCGTCTTTGCGAGCGTAGCGAAGCAATCTCGCTGTTGGTTTCTGCTTGAAAAACAAGATTGCCGCGTCGCTCCGCTCCTCGCAATGACGGCGGGGAGGACGTTACGATGCCATAAAATCTACAACTCCCAGGGATAGCCGATAAAGATGTTCGGCGACACGCCTTCCCTGCCGGTTGCCACGTCAGCTCTGAACACGACACCCGAGGCCGTGACCATGCGCAGACCGATGCCGGTGGATGAACGCCAAATATCGCCTGCCTCGCTCCGCTTGTCAGCAGTGCTCCCCACCTCATAGTACAGCGCGATCTGCCAGGCGGTCCTGATGTCCTTCATGATGAAAATGTCGTAGGGCGTTGCCTCGTCGGTCAGGTTCCACCGTATCTCCGTGCCATAGAAGCGCGTGTGAGCGCCGGAGTAGCGCTGGCTGGAATAAGACCTAAGCCGGCTGAAACCGCCGAGCGAGCTGGCGGTGCCGTAGGTGTTACCTGCCACCTCGTTAGCTACGACGTCATAGCAGAATTGTAGCTTCGCGGGGTCAGTAATTAAAGCGCAGTTATACTTCGCAGCCAATACGGCAGGATCGGTTTCGCCCTGCCGCCTGACATGAGCGTCGGATCGAAAATAGTTGAAAGCCCAGGTGCTGCGCCTGCCGAGCGGAACATAGCCCGTAAAGCTCATATCCTGTATATAAAAATCGGGGCCTGAATCCCGGGGCGGCGTCAAGAACCGACCGATGTCGAGCCGCACACCGCGCCTCGGGTCAGCGTAATCGTCGGTGAAATCCACACGTGTGCCCAGGAGCGTAACATGCCCCCGCTCCGGCAAACTCTGGGTTTCAACGATTATGGCGCCGTCCCTGTCCCGGATGCTTTTTACCTGTGACCTCGACTTATAATAGGCACCGTAGAACTCCAGCCTGCGTTCGAGAAACGTGGCGGTGAGACGCGAGCCGTAATAGAGCATATCTGCCAGTTCTATGTTCGTATAGTCGTTCTTGTTCGTGTCCATTCCCCGTCGGCTGTAGCTCTGGATCGTTGCCGAGTCGATGCTGCTGAAACCGGTGTCGAGTATCAGCGCTTTTGGAATAACATGCACGTCTGCAACGCCCAGGGCCAGGCCGGTGATGTCCCCGCCAAAGGCCATACCATAGGCATCGGTATGGGTGCCGCCAATGTTGCTGGCGCCGCCCACCAGACCCAGTCCGGTCCCGATGCCGGGCAGGCTGTAAGGATAGGGAAAGAGGGCGTAGCCGTAATCCGTGGCGAACTGATCTTTACGGCGATCAGGGGCCATGGCTGCTTCCGCCAGACTGCTCAGCATGAGTACGGCCAAGACAAACAATAAAAAATGCCTGACATTCTTCTCCATAACTACCACCCCTGTACACACCTTTATCGGTAAATGCCCACTCTCCTTTACCCGCAGCAACTGCTCGTCGTCCCGCTGCAATCACAGGACGGCGCTCCGCCGTAGATAAGGCTGTTGATGATGGCAGCGGCGCATCCCACGCCCGTGCTCACCGCGATGGCGTTGAATTCGCAGTTTTTGGCGCAGGCTCCGCACTCCATGCAGCGGTCACGGTCGGTGACCACGGCGCGCTTGTCGCGCATCTCGAACACGCCGTGCGGACAGACCTCCACGCACCTGCCGCAGCCCGTGCATTTTTCGGAGAAAAACTGAAGCGTTGTTACGTTGGCAAGATATTTCATAGGAACCCCCATTCCCTGATCTTGAACAGGACCACAAGAACCAGCGAAAGCACCGTTGTTATTATATATAGCGGAATGCCGATTTTCAACTCTTTATTCACACCGGACATGCCGGTGTACGTGGTCGAGCCGGTGAACTGAAGCGCGATGTACGAGCTCAAGGCGGGAAACAAAAGGTAGGCCGCAGCGAGCAGAAACGCGCTTTGTCCCGCATCGCCGCCCACGGCCTTCATGGTCAAAAAGGTTGCGAGCAGCCCCATGATCCAGCCTTTGATGGCAAAAGAACGGAAGGGAACAAACGGCAGGAGGACCGGCGTCACGAACGCGCCGGCAAGCACCGCTGCCAGGCCGAGAGCGAGGAACGGCATGCCGGACTGCCAGGCCTGCTTGAACAGAATACCCGTGGGCGCAAGACCGAAGAGCACCAGCACTCCGCCTGCGAACCAGGGATATTTTTTTATCACCGGATTGATTTCCATGGGCGTAAGCACCAGCCGGTCGAGCAGGGGAAAGGTGATGGCGCTCATCTCTTTTGACTTTTTGTACCCTGCCTGGACATAGGCGGGAATGTCGCGGGCTCTAACCGGACCGAAAGATACCCGGAACCCTGTTTCCTTTTGGACCGCGGCGGCATTGACGCCCACGGCCCCAAGCTGCGGCAGAATAATGCGGCGATGGCTGACCACCTCACCGAGGCGGTCAAGGGTGATGCGCTTGACCAGCTCATCGGTCCCGAAGGCGCCCTTGCCTGCCGCGCACCAGACATTGATACTCTTCGTGTCGAGCACCAGGACCCATGCGTGCATTCCCTGGAGCGACCGCCGCACAATGTCGAAGCTCAGCTTATAGTTCGCGGTTACAAAAACATCGGAATCCTTCGTAGGCGAGCCGACGGCATACAGGCCTGGCGACACTGTGTAGTTCATGCGGAATGCGCCAATCCGACTTTTGATCATGCCCCAATAGTCGGCGCGAGACCAATCGGATGAAACGCGAAAAAGTGTCCCCGCCGGAGTGTCCACGGTCCCGGCTGTCCAGGCCGGTATTTCCTTTTTCACGAACTTGAGCGTTTGTAGAGTTTGCATGGGATCACCTCGTTAAAAGCGGCGACTTTGCTTCGTCGCTCTTCAATTGTGCAACAAACATTCAAGGGTCGCGTGTTCCTGGGGTAGCGTCCTGAAAAAGTGTTGCTTATCTTTCAACATCTGCCCCTAATTTTTTCTTTCTGTTTCCAACTTTTCTAATTTTTCTCGCGCGTAAGACTCATGCCAATTTCATCCGTTTTATGACCGCATTCCGCTCCCCTTCCTCGAAAATTTTCACCTTTCCGTACTCGCCGTCATACCCCGGTTCAATATGGACCGTGCCGCTACGCATACGCGCTATGGCCTCGCGAATGAGCACGGTGCCTGCCCGTTCGATATCGTCAAGCGGAACATGGAGCAGGATCTTGAATTCATTTCCGAGCTGTTCGAGCAGGGGGAAGTACAGCGCCCTCACCTTCTTTGTGTTCACGCCGCACCGCAGACCCTCGGCAATGATCTCCGGCAGGGGAATGATAGACGAAAAGGTCGGCGCGTTCCTGGGCTTGAAACCGGGTTCCCGGTCCGCCAGCTTCTCGACACGATGCATGACGCCGATGGTCAGTTTCCTGTTGCAGACCGGGCAGAGGTAATCATGCTTGATCGTCTCTTTCGGCGTAAGGCTCACACCGCAGTCCCGGTGGCCGTCGTAGTGATACTTGCCCTCCTCAGGAAAGAACTCGATGGTGCCCACAAAACCCTTTTTCGTCCTTATGGCGGACATCATCGCGCTGTAGGAGATGTCCGTGTCAAAGATGTTCGCTTCGCGTCCGATCTTGGGCGCCGAGTGGGCGTCGGAGTTCGAGACAAGCGTGATGCGGTCCAGTGCAGAGAGGCGCCAGTTCATAAGCGGGTCCGAGGACAGGCCGGTCTCGATGGCGTAGATCTGGGGAGTAAGCTCGTCGTAGCATTCAAGAAGGGAATCGAAGCCTGAAGCGGCGCCGAGCACCGAGAAGTGCGGCGTCCATGCATGAGCAGGAATGTAAAGGTTCTCCGGTGAAGCATCAAGGGTCAGCTGGAGCAGTTTTTTCGCATCGAGCCCCAGGATCGGCCGGCCGTCGGACTTGAGGTTGCCGATCCTGGAGAGCAGGAGATTCAATTGTTCGGCAGCAGCAAAATCCGGCGCAAGAATGATCGAGTGGACCTTCCGGGTCTTTCCGTTCTTGCTGTAGATGCAGCTGATCTCGGCCGAGAGGATGAAGTACACCTCAGCCTTGCATAGTTCCGGAACATCCTCTGTGTGGAATTTTTTCCGGAGGGTGAACAAGCCGTTGCCGACAGGCGCGAGCTTCTCTTTCAGCTCCCTGAGCCACTGCGGATGGGTGAAGTCGCCGGTGCCGATGACCGTGATGCCCTTGAGCTGCGCCCATTTCCAGATGCCTTCGGGAGACATATCCTTGCTGGTGGCGCGGGAATAATGAGAATGGACGTGGAGGTCTGCTATGAAGCGCATGGCGGGGATTATAGCATTATCCTCTCAGCAGAGAAATAGAATTTTCCCTGTTTCCAGGCCAGGAGGGCTCTCTATCCTGCGAAGATGCATATTTCTTCGTTTTTTCGTGCTCCGATGCATGGTTAACATTTAATGCAACGAACGTTCTTCTCTATTGCAAAACCCGTAGTCAGAGATTTATAATGCGGCGTCTATTTTGGAGCAAGGGGGATTCAGCGGGTGAACAAGAAAGCAGTGGCTCTCATCTCGGGCGGACTGGACAGCATCCTGGCCGCAAAGGTCGTCATGGACCAGGGCTTTGACATCATCGGGCTCTACTGTACGTCGGCCTTTTCCAAAAGCTACGGGAATGTGCAGGAGACCCATGCGGTCAAGGTTTCGCGGGCACTCGGGATCGACCTTCGCATCTTTGACATGGGACAGGAATACATCGAGCTCGTGCGCAGGCCTGCCCACGGATACGGCAAGAACACCAACCCCTGCATTGACTGCAAGATCTTCATGCTGCAAAAAGCCAGGGCCATCATGGATAACGTGGGGGCCTCTTTCGTGGTCACCGGCGAGGTGCTGGGGCAGCGGCCCATGTCGCAGCGCCGCGACGCCTTGCAGGTGATCGAGCGGGATGCCGACATGCGCGGCCTGATCCTGCGGCCGCTTTCGGCCAAATTGCTGCCGCCCACCAAAGCTGAGGTGGCCGGGCAGATCGACCGGGAAAAGCTGCTCAGCATCAGCGGCCGTTCCCGCAACGTGCAGCTGCGGCTGGCTGAGCGGTACGGCATTCGCGGCTATTCTGCGCCGGCAGGCGGGTGCCTGCTGACCGACAAGAACTTTTCCGCCAAACTGCGGGACCTCTTTGAGGACAAGCCGGCCATTGACCCGAACGATATCCGGCTGCTCACGGTTGGCCGCCACTTCAGGATCGACACCGGCGTCAAGATCGTCGTGGGCCGCGATAATGCCGAGAACAACGTACTGCTTTCGCTTGCCCCGCACGGCTACCACCTGTTCAAACCGCATGATTTTTCCGGACCCGTGGCGCTCTTGAGCGGCACGCCTACGCCGGACCTTAAACAGGCCGTCGGCAGGCTCATGATCACCTACAGCAAGCAGGTGCCGGGCCAGACCAGGCGCATCCAGTTCGCCAATGAGGTCTTCGATCCGGGCGACCCGCTGCCGATAGCAACGGTCGGCATGAGGCGGGTCGGCGCGGACAGTTAGGTTGTGCCTGTCGTGCTTTCCTGCGTTAACAATCCATCTGTCCTGCCACTGCAACCCCCTACACCTAAAAACGGCATTTTGACACGGATAAAATCGGATAAGAACCGGATAACTACGGATTTTTTTTTTTGGGACACGGCTTCATCCTTTTGGTGGTAAAAGTATCTTTTGTTTTATCCGCTTTTATCCGGGGTTAATCCGCTCCTTCCGTGTCCAAATACTTTTTTTATGGATAAATCATGATAAAATAGAGATGAGAACGAGCGTCCATCAGAAATCGTGATCAGGAGGGAGGTTGCCATGCCCCGGCTTACCATCACGGCACTCACGGAATATCTCGAAACCCTTTATTCCAGACCCGTGCGCGTCATCTCGATGACCAGCCATGGCGCCCAGGAAGAGGGGGACGATCTCAAGGGCTTCGGGTATGGGGTACCTCTTTTTCTGGAGTATGAGGTCTCCGGAGAACGGAAAAGGGCAGTGCTCGAGACCATGGCCTCTTCCTCCTACGGCCATGACCACTTTTCCGATCGGGCCCAGGCAATTCTTTGGGAGCATGCCTCGTTCAATAACCTGCCCCGCCATGTGCGCTCCGTTGACAGCGGTGCTTTTCTGGGTTCCGGCAGGATCGTTTCAACCGGTAACACCGAAGAATTCTTTCTTCTCACAGAATTTGTGGAGGGAAAGGGATACTTTAAGGACCTGGAGCGGATCAGGGACTCAGGTATAGCTGCCGCCCTGGATAGTGACCGTATGCTGGCGCTCGCTGATTACCTCGCTGCGGTCCATACAGAGCGGCTTGATGCCCCCGCCCTCTATACACGGCGCATCCGCGACCTCCTGGGCCACGGTGAATGCATCATGGGGATGATCGACAACTATCCCGCTCAGTTCGAATTTATCACGCAACCGCTTCTTAAAGGGATCGAGGTGGCTTGCAACGAATGGCGTTGGCGCATCAAGGGCCGCACCCATCGCCTCTGCAGGGTGCACGGTGATTTTCACCCTTGGAACATCCTGTTCCGTGTTGGCACGGACTTCACGGTCCTGGACCGGTCGCGGGGAGAGTGGGGCGAGCCTGCCGATGATGTGGCTACCATGACGATCAATTACCTGTTCTTCTCGCTCCAGCGCTCCAACAGCCTTGAAGGGGATTTTGAGAAGCTGTTCAACCTTTTCTGGGACCGCTACCTCGCAAAGACCAACGACCGGGAACTGCTCGAGGTCATTGCTCCGTTCTACGCCTGGCGGGGCCTTGTGATAGCCAGCCCAATATGGTATCCGCACCTGTCCACGGCGGTACGAAGAACGATCTTTAATTTCATCGGAAACGTGCTCAAGGCCGACCGCTTCGACCCCCTTGACGTGAAGAGGTACCTCGCATGAGCGAACAGGACGGCTTTGCTGTATGGCTGACGGGAATTCCCGCGTCGGGCAAAAGTTCCATCACCCGGGAACTGGTGAAGCAGCTCCACGCCCGTCACGTGTCCGTGGTCGTGCTGGAGTCGGACGAGATGAGGAGGATCCTTACACCCACACCGACCTACAGCGATGAGGAACGCAACCAGTTCTATCGTGCGCTGGTGCTGATCGGAACGGTGATCACCCGCAGCGGGATCAATGTGATCTTCGATGCAACAGCCAACAAACGGGCTTATCGGGACCATGCCCGGCAGGTTTTTGAGAGATTCGTAGAGATTTACGTGGCCTGCCCGCTGGATATCTGCTTAAAGCGGGACCCAAAAGGTATCTATGCGCAGGCTGCGTTGAAAATTGCAACCAACGTGCCGGGGTTCCAGGCTGCCTACGAACCACCCTTAAGCCCCGAGCTGACGCTCGACGGACAGGCGCTGCCCGTTTTGGAAGCGGCTAAAATCATAGATACCCTGAAACAGTTATCATACCTATAAACAGTTCTTTCCTTCCTATTTGTGAAACTCATTTGACTGCCCATGGTGCATCCGATACAATGTTTGATTATGAGCAAAAAAGTAACGTACGAGCGCTGGATAAACCTTTTTCTTCCTGATGGATGGCATGAGCGGGAGGAAATGGGATTTGTACTCCTGGAAAAGGACGGCTGGCCGGGCATGGTGCAGCTTTCGTTCATAGAACGGGAGGAGACATCGCTGCCTCCTGCTGATGCGGCGAGAATGTTGCTCGAAGACACCCTCGAGGAGCGGGACATCCCCTTTCCCCGGGAGGCGGTAAAGGTGGAAGACCGCGGCGACATGGCTGTCGCCCTGATCGACTATACCGTTAATGACAAAGAAGCGCCGTCACACTGGAGGATCTGGTTCCTGGTGGACGGCGCCCGTGCACTGCTGGCAGCTTATGTCAGCAACCCCGAGAATGATACACCATCCCTTGCCGAAGTAACCGGCATTGTTGCCGATATCGAGTTCATCCCGACAGCGAACGCATAGACTATACGTACTCCCTCAGCATTTTGCTCCTGGCAGGGTGGCGCAGCTTTTTGAGCGCCTTGATCTCTATCTGCCGGATTCGCTCCCTCGTCAGGTTAAAGAACTTGCCCACCTCTTCGAGCGTATGCTCGCTGCCGACCCCGATGCCGAACCGCATCCTGATGATCTTTTCTTCCCGCTCCGACAGCGACGACAGCACCTGCTCGATGCGGCTGGACGCTTCGCTGTTCTCAAGGATCTTGAACGGCGAAACTGCCTTGTCGTCGATAATAACGTCTTTCAGTTCTTTTTCTTCCGACAGGATCGGCGTCTCAAGCGATACGGGCTCCTGAATAGCGCGCAGAATCTCGTTCACCCTGACCACAGACAGTCCAATGAGCTTCGAAACCTCTTCGGGAGCGGGTTCCCGCCCCTTCTCCCGCATGAACTTGGCATAGATGCGGCTGATACGGGTGCTCTCTTCGATCAAGTGCACCGGCAGCCGTATGGTCCGCGCCTGATCGAGGATCGCCCGGGTGATCCGCTGCCGTATCCACCAGGTCGAATAGGTGCTGAACTTGGTGCCCTTCCCCGACTCGTACCGGTCGGCCGATTTCATGAGCCCAATATTGCCTTCCTGGATCAGGTCGAGCAGGGTCAGTCCCCGGTTCACATACTTCTTCGCAATCGAGACCACGAGCCTCAGATTGGCCTTCACGAGCTCATCCTTGGCCTGCTTGGCCTTGTCCTCCTCGGCCTCGATCCGCCGGACCATGTCCCGTATGGTCTCTTCGTCCAGCCCGAGCCGTTCCACGTCGCTGATGATCCCGCGTTCCAGCTGCTTGCCGATAAAGAGGAGCTTCTTAATGAACTTTTCGATCTCACGGTCGGACAGGCTCATCTGATGAAGAGTGGCCGTCGCGCGCGCTATATCGCGCCTTGCCATTTGTCGCTTGAGCCGGTTGTAAAGCCGCATGAAGTCGGCCTCATAGGAGTCTCTCCACTCACCGGGGTACCGGAGAACGTCCTGTGCCTTCACCAGCCCCTGCTTGATATTGGCGCCAATGGCAAGCACCCGGGGTATGGCAAGCGGGGAGCTCAGGGCTATCTCCTTGAGCGAAGACTTTCCCTCCTCGAGCCTGCGAACATACTGCTGCTCCTCCTCGATCTTGAGCATGGGGAACTTGCCTACGTTCTTGAGATAGGTGTCGACAAGGTCGGCTCCCCCGACCTCCTCAACAGCTTCTGCCACCTCAACGGGAGTTGGTTCCTCCTCTTCCTCCTCGTCCTCGGCAAACTCCTCGGCAACGTCTTCTAATACATCCTCAGGCATCCCTTCAGGATACCCTGTCTTTTCCTCTGATAATGCGCTCTTGCTCATAGCCGCCGCCTTTCCTTCTCTGATTCAATTATAGCAAAACCGCTCAACGCGTCAAACACTAATTTTAATTTCTGATACTATAGCAGGCGCGGAATATGCATTTAGCACGACGTGATATGCATTTTAAAAGCCAGCTCTCTCCATGCAGCGAGGCTCTGCATTAAATTCTGCTGAACTAAAACACGGGTTTATGGTATAGTTGTCGCCATATGGATATGTGCTCCATACTCTTCCCGGTATCGGGTGTCACTACCCCGCTGTTTCTCCCTCCGCTTGTCGCACTAGTTGTCTCGACGTTCACCTCCATGGGAGGCATATCCGGCGCCGTTATCCTGCTGCCGTTCCAGATGAGCGTTCTCGGCTTCACCAGCCCGGCCGTCAGTTCCACAAACTTTGTTTACAACATTGTTGCCATTCCAAGCGGGGTGTACCGCTATTTCAAAGAGGGCCGCATGGCCTGGCCGCTCACGTGGATCGTAATCGCCGGCACCCTTCCGGGCGTGTTCATCGGGTATTATCTGAGGGTCTACTATCTGCCCGACCCGCGCACCTTCAAGCTCTTTGTGGGATGCGTGCTCCTCTATATTGGAAGCCGCCTCCTCTATGAGCTGTTGGACACGGCGCAGGCGGGGAAAACCAGTCTGAACGAACTGGACCGGAAATTCGCGGAACGAATCAGACTTTTGAAAGAACAGCACCATGCACGAACAGCCGCAGGCCTGCCCCCCGAAGCCGTGGTCAAGACCGTGCACTTCAGCCTGAGCCGGGTAGAATACGATTTCTGGGGTGAGCGCTTCGGTTTCGGCGTTCCGGCTATGTTC